>CAZEDA010000066.1:0-13391 GCA_964510915.1 uncultured Rhodocyclaceae bacterium
CTCGGCACCGCGAACGCCTGTCCGGCGGAGCGCACCAGCAGCACATGCTGGGTGGCTGCCGACGGCTGGAATCGCATGCGGAGCACACAGCCCTCGCCCGGCTCGGAGGTGAGTTCCACGTCGCCCTTCAGGCTGCGGATGCGCGTGAGCACGACGTCCATGCCGATGCCACGACCGGACACCTCGGTCACTTCACTGCGGGTCGAGAAGCCTGGCATGAACACCAGCCGTGCCAGTTCGGCACGGTCCGCCTCGGCGTCGGACGCGAGCAGGCCGCGATCCACGGCCTTCGCCCGGATCGCCTCGTAGTCCAAGCCACGTCCGTCGTCCCGAATCGTCACGACCACATAGCTGCCGACCTTCTCGAAGCGCACGTCGATCGTTCCTGTCGCGGGCTTGCCGAGCGCCTCACGCTCCTCCCGCGACTCGACACCGTGGTCCACCGCGTTGCGGAGGATGTGCAGAAGCGGATCGGCGAGAGCGCCGAGCACGTCACCGTCCACGAGAATCTCGCTCCCGGTCACGGTGAGCTCGGCCAGCTTGCCGGTCTGCTGCGCCGTCTGACGCACGTTCCGGGTGAGCCGCGGCACGAGCGACGACAGCGGTGTCATCCGCGCACGCAGCGCGAGATCCTGGATGTCCTTGCGAAGCCGCTCCTGCTGCAGCAGTTCGTTGCCGAGCAGCGCGAGATCGTCGGTCAGCGTGCGGCCGAGATCGAGAATGTCGACGGACACTTCGTTGAGCGTCCGCGTCGCGCCGTGCAGTTCGTTGTACTGGTCGAGTTCCAGCGGATCGAAGCCGGCATCGTCCTCGCCCGTGCGCATCATCGAGATGCCCCGCAGGTCCACGATCCGGTCCAGGTCGTAGAGATGCTGCCGCAGTGCCATGTTCTGCAGCGTGAGCGACTTGGCGTGCAGCGTCGCCGCCCGCAGGCGTTCCTGGAGCTGGCCGGCACGCGTCGACAGCTCGGCGGCCAGGCGGAACATCTCCTCCATGGTCCTGACCGGCACGCGTAGCGACGCCTCGCCGTCGGGCGCGGCAGTCGGCGCCGCAGCCACGGGTGGCGGCGCCGCGAGCGACTCCGCCTCGAAGACCGGCACCTCCGCCGGCGTGTAGGCATCGAGAGGCTCGCCGGAACCGGCGTGATTCACGCAGTCGGCGAGGCGGGACAGCACCGCGAACACATCGCCCGGCGCCTCGTCCTCGCCGCTCAGGTAGCCGACGACCTGCTCCACACACCGCGCGGCGTCGCGCAGCGTCTGTCGCATGGACTCCGGCACCGCGCCGGGGTCACGCTCGATGATCTCGATCAGGTCTTCGCTGTGATGACCGAGCTTCGCGAGACCGCGGATGCCGAGAATGTTCGCCGAACCCTTGAAGGAATGGGCGACGCGCTTGGCGTTTCGCAGATCCTCGTCGGTCGCCTGTCCGGCCGCGAAGAGTGACATCAGCCGCGCGAACTGGGCCGCGCTGTCCGGTGCCTCTGCCATCATCGCCGCGAACACTTCGAGGTCCGCGTCAGCCGGCAGCGCGATCGACGCGTCTTCCGGCTTCAGTTCGATGGGCTGGAACTGCGCCTCGGCGGCGAGATCTTCGGGCAGCGCGGGTGGCGTGGTAAGCAGCATCGCGAGTTCGAGCGATGCTTCTTCCGCCATGCTGCAGGGGCAGGCCGGATCGGTGAGGTACGCCACCAGCGCCGCTGCGGCATCGAAGTCGGCCGGCACACGAAGATAGTCCGCCAGCAATGCAGGCCAGGCGGCGAGCCATTCGCCGGCCGCAGCACGGGTCGCCCCGTCCAGGTCTCCGAGCGCGTCAGTGAGCGGGCGCAGGGCCTCGCACCACGCCTTCACGCCGACGAGGCCGATCATCTCGCAGGCTTCGCCGAACAGATCCATCTGCGAACGGTAGGCGTCCGCGGCCTCTCGCGCGGTATCGTGCGCGCAGGCGTCATCTGACGCGGCGGCGCGCCACGCTTCGAGGTCCGGCAAGGCACGGTCCAGCTCGGCGTGGAGTTCGGCGACGAACGCGGCGAGTTCCATGGATCGGAATCCGGTTGGCGGAAAAGGGAAGGAAAGACGCTTGCCGCGCCGCCGGTCCCGTAGAGGCCGGCGGCGCGCGGCCTCAGGCCGCCTTGGGCAGCTTGAACACGCTCACGGACTGCACCAGCCGGCGGGCGGAGGTGAGCAGCGTCTCCGTCACCTGGGACTGGGCCTGCAGCTGATCCGCAGTCTGCTGTGTCGATTGGCTGATGTCCGTCATGCCCCGCTGCAGTTCCTCGGCGGTGCGCGTCTGGTTCTCCGCCTGCTGGGCGATCTGGTTCACGAGCTCCACGAGGCGACCGGTGGTCTCCTGCGTGAGACGCATCTGCTCGCCGGAGGTGAGCGCCGTCTCGGAGCCCTGCACCACGAGGTCGATGATGCGGTTCACCGTCAGCACGGCATCGTTCGTCTCGATCTGCACGTTCTGGATGAGGTTCGAGATGTCCATGGCCGCGCCCCGCGCGTTCTCGGCGAGGCGCTGCACTTCTTCCGCCACCACCGCGAAGCCGCGGCCCGCTTCACCGGCCGTTGCCGCCTGCATGGCGGCGTTCAAGGCCAGCACGTGCGTGCGCTCCGAGATCGTGTTGATGAGGCCCACGATGGAGGAAATCTCCTGCGAGCGCTCACCCAGTCGCTTGATCCGCTTCTCCATCTCGGAGATCGTGTCCCGGATGCCGGTCATGCCGCGCACGGTCTTCTCCACCGTCTGCAGAGCGGTCTTGGTGGTGACGGCAGCATCCGCCGCCGCGGTGTTCGTATTGGCAGCGAGCTGGGCCACCTGGGACATCGTGCGCGTGGCGTATTCGAGCTGCTCCTGCATGCGCTCCACGCTCTTGCGCTCGTTCTCCGCCATGGTGTTCACGGCGTCGGACTGCCCCTTCACCCGCTGCGAGGCGTGGTCCACGATGCGCGCAATGCGAGTCACCTCGTTCAGCACCCGCCCCGTTTCGTCGGAGAGCTGGTTCACCGAGTCGGCCACGGTACCGATGATGTCCTCGGTCACGGGCGCGCGTGCTGTCAGGTCCCGCTGGGACAGCGAGGCCACGGTCTGCAGCAGCTGGATCACGGAGTCGTTCAGCTTCTCGTTCTCCTCCTGCGCCTTGGCCAGTGCCGCAATGCGGTCGTCCAGCAGGTTGTCGAGGGCGCTGCCGAGGGTTTCCAGCTCGTCACCGGACTGCACCCGGGCGCGGGCAGTGTAGTCACCGCTCGACACCTTCTGCACCGTATCCTGCAGCGCATTCACCGGACGCATGAACTTGCGGACGAACCACACCACCGCGCCGGCGGTGGCAGCGAGCAGCACCACCGCGAGGCCGACGCCGATCACCAGGAACTGGCGGGCAAGGTCGGTCACAGGCGCCAGCACTTCCGCGGCGTCGGTCTCGGCCACCAGAGCCCAGTTGAGGCCCAGCACGTTGAACGGTGCGTAGGCCCCCACCACGTCGACGCCCCGGTAGTCCTTGTAGGTCTTCAGACCGGTCTGACCGGCGAGCGCGGCGCGTACCGGCTCCGTGTCGACCTTCTGCAGCCCGATACTGGTGTTCTTCTTCTGGGCGATCTGCAGCTGCTGCGGCGTGCCGCCCCAGCCCGCGAAGCCCTGGAGATAGGACGCCTTGTTCTCGATGAGGTAGCGCGAGTCCGTCCGCATCAGGAAGTCGGGACCCACGAGGTAGGATTCACCCGTCGCGCCGAGACCCACGTCGCGCCACTTCTTGCCGGACGTCAGCACCGCCGTGACCTTGTCGATCGGGATCTGCACCGCGAGCACACCGATCCGTCGGCCGCCCTCGAAGACCGGCACGGCGAGGAACGATGCCTGGTCGTAGTAGGACGGCAGGTAGATGTCGTAGTCCGACATGGCCACGGTCTGACCTTCCGGGGCATTGAGCGCGCGGGCGACCACTTCGCCCAGCTTCGACTTCGCCGCGATCCCGTCGTCGAAGGTGGTGCCGAAGTCCAGTTCCTTGAACACCGTGTACACGATACGGTTGGCTTCCCCGTCCACCAGGAATACGTCGTAGAGGCCGAGCTTCTGCTGCAGAGCGTGGAAGCCCGGGTGATGGATCCCGTGGGCCTTCGTGTACGTGGACGGGTCGGCCGCCGCGTCGAGCTTGTCCTTCTGCCCGAGCGGATTCGCGTTCTGGATGATGTACTGGTACTGCATCGTGAGCGCCACCGGATCCAGCCGGTTCACGTAGGCCGCCATGTCGGGAGCATCGCCGGGATTGCGCTTCTTGAACTCACCCACGAAGTCACTGGTGTAGTACTGGATCAGGGCTGCACGCATCTCGTCCAGCCGGGCCTGACTGCCGGACTCCGTGACGATCTGCCGGTGCGCCACCTTGAAGTCCTTGAGCGCGCCGATCACCGCCTGCGTCTGCGCCAGGGCCGACACCTCGCCTGCCAGTCGGGTGAAGTAGTCTTCGATCTGCGCCTTCTTGTTCTCGCGCACCACGGTGAGCTTCGCCTCGGATTCCGCGGCGAGGCTGCCTTTTGCCGACGAGTACGCCGACACGCCCAGCGTGACCGTGGCGACGACGATCGGGAGCAGGCCCACGAGGGCACCACCCAGGATGAGTTTCTTTCGGATGTTCATGTTGTTTTTCCTGGTGACGCGTCACGCGTGGGCGTGAAGCGGAGCACTGAGTCGTTCGAAGAGTCGGGGGAAATCCACGTCGAACCACGTGATCCCGTCCTGGACGTAGGCGTTGCGGGCGACGCCGCCGGCAAGCGCCTCCGGCAGGGCCCCATCGGTCGGGAGCGGTACAGCCTCTTCCCAGCGGCGCGGCAAAGCGTCGATGACGATGGCCACGGCGCGATCGCCGCGACCGATCACGAGATAGTGCGCGCGCGCCGGGACGGTTCGCGACTTGTCCACCGCGCGGGCCACATCGAACACGGGCACGAGGTGCCCGTGGAGATTGGCGAGCCCCAGCAGCCACGGGGGCGACCCTGGCAGCCGCGCGGGTGGCCGGGCCTCCATGAGTTCCGTTGCCTCGCCCAGGGTCACGAGCAGGCCGAAGCTGCCGCAGCGGACCGCCTGGCGGCGGGCGATCGCACGGGCCGGCGCATTCGGCGTGACAGCGTCTTCGATCTCTTGCACCGGAGTCACGGTCGGATCAGAGCTGCCGCAGCTGGTCGAGGATCTGGTCGGCAGAGTAGGGCTTGGTGACGTAGCCTTTCGCGCCCTGCATCTGAGCCCACACCCGGTCCGCCTTCTGGTCCTTGCTCGTCACGAACACCACCGGAATATCCTTGGTGGCGGATTCGCGGCGCAGTTCGCGCACAGCGGCGAAGCCATCCATCTCCGGCATGTTCACATCCATGAGGATCACATCGGGCCGCGCCTTGCGGCAGCGCTCCACCGCCTCGCGCCCGTTGGCGACGCTCGTCACGACGAAGTTCTGGGCAGAGAGGATCTTCTCCAGGTTGACGCGATCGGGGTGACTGTCATCCACCACGAGTACGGAACGAACTGCCATGCTGTTCTCCTTGTCTGCGATTCGGGTTTGCTTGCGCCGCGGCCGTCAGGCCGGGGTCGTCGTCTGCAGGAAACGGGCGATCACCTCGAGGAGCTTCTCCTCGTCCACCGGCTTGGTGAGATAGGCGTCGCAGCCAGCCATCTTTCCCTTGATGCGATCGAACGGCGAGCCCTTGCTCGTGAGCAGGACCACCGCCGTGGGCTTCGCGGACTTGCGGGTCTTCACCATCTTGCAGACCTGGTAGCCGTCGATGCCCGGCATCACCACATCGAGGAAGACGCACGAATAGTGGCGCTTGGCCGTGAGTCCGATGGCCTCCTCGCCGCTCGTCGCGTAGTCGACGTTGAGGCGGAACGGCTGGAGCTTGGTGCGCATGAATTCGCGAACTGCCAGGTTGTCGTCCACCACCATGACCCAGTCCGCATCCTCCGGCACTGCACGGCTTGCGGCGTCGGGTTCCGGAGGCTTCTCCGCGGCGGCGGGTTGCGGCGTCTCCACCGCGGGCGGCGCCGACACACTTTTCTGGCGGGCTTGCAGGTCCGCCAGCAATCGTGCCCGGCCCGGGATGACGACCGTGGCTTCGGGGTCGAAGGATGGGTCGTCGAGCATGGAGTGCAACGGATCGGTCGCTTCGGGACGCGACGGGGTCGCCGCGGGTGCCGAGGCTGGCAAGGACGACTGCGGCGCGGGTGCCGAAGCGGTTGAAGCGGACTGCGGCGCGGATGCCGCGCGCGGGCGCACCGAGATGTCGAAAGCCACGAAGAGGCGCGCCCACTGCAAGGGGCGGGAAAGCCGCGGCCAGCCCGTTCCATGGTCCGTCGCGCCGATCAGGATCGTGGGGATCTTCCGGTCCGCGTTGCGCGACACGAGATTCGTCACGGCATTCACGTCGTCGGCGTCCACGAGGTAGATGTCCGGCTCGCCGCTGCCTTCGGTGTGCCGGACGAACTTCGGATTGCGACGCGCCGACAGACCGAAGATGCTGCCCAGCACGAGCTGCTCCGTCGGGTTGAATCCGAGGACACTGACGCTGTAGGAGGATTTCATGATCCGTTCTTCTCTGTGTTTCCCTGGGGTCAGGCGACGTGTGTCGCCCGGTCGTCGGTCTGCTGCAGACTGCCAACCGCGGTCAGCACACCGGAAATGAGATCCGCCGCAGACTGGAATCGCCGCTCCGGATCCTTGGCCATGGTCTTCTCGATGAGGGGCTGTGCCCAAGCGAACTGCGGCGGGAGCTGCGGGACCGGCGAATTGATGTGCATGTCGAGCACGCGAACCGGGTTCTCTCCCTCGTAGGGCTTCCGCCCCGTGAGCATCTCGTAGAACATGACACCGAGGCTGTACACGTCACCCCGGTGATCGACCGCGCCGCCCTTGAGATACTCGGGGGCCAGATACGCTGCCGTACCGACGACATGTCCGGTGCCGACGTAGCTCAACTGCACGCCCGACTGCCGGGCGATGCCGAAGTCCACGAGCACGAAAGTGCCGTCCGCGCGGATCATCACGTTCTCCGGCTTCATGTCCCGGTGGACGATGCCCATCTTGTGGATTGCCTCGAGCGCTCCGCCGAGCTGCACGAGTGCCTCGATGGCTCGATCGGCAGGCATGGGTCGGCCGAGCATCGTGCGCAGATCACCCCCGGCCAGATACTCCATCGCGATGTAGGCGTGCCAGTCGGTGAAGCCGTGCTCGTAGACCTTCGCGACGCTGGGGTGATCCACCTGGCCCAGCAGGATGGCCTCGTTGATGAGTCGCTGAACGAGATCGCCGCCATCGTGCTCACTGATCGGCAGCAGCTTGAGCACGCGTTCCTCGCCCGTCGCCTCGTGCAGGGCGAGATACACCATCGCCATGCCGCCTCGTCCGAGGGCGCGCAGGACACGGTAGCCGTTCACATGGGTGGAGTTCGGCGTCTGTCCGTCCTGGGTGCCCGTGGCCTCCCGTCTGGGGGATACAGCCGGTGAGGAATCGGTCCTTGCCCGCTGCCGGCGGGAGGCCGCGGACTCCACCACCGTCTTGTCGTTTTCGGTCGTCACCGGCGCGCGACGATTCAGCATGATTCCCTGATCGCGTGCCCGGCCCTGCAGCACGAGATTCACCGCATTCGTCAGCAGGTCTTCCGTGGCGCCCAGTGGCAGGACGAGGTCGGCCACGGGACTCACTTCGCGCCGGCGCGCCTCGTTGGCAAGAATGATCGTGGAGGCGGAAAGCCCTCCGGTTTCCAGCTTGATCAGTTCGACGAGATCGAGCGCATCGAGTCGCGGAGGCACATCGAGCAGCACCAGCACATCGGGGCGGTCCTCTGCCACGGCATAGATGGTCTGGCGGGAATCCCGGAAGATCCGCGCGTCATGCCCCATGGCCGTGAGGGCCTTGAGCGTGAACGCGCTGCGCGACTGAGAGGGATCGAGGACGAAGACGATGGCCATGGGGTTTCTGTTCGGGGACGCCCAATCCGGCATCCGGTGTCCGCTTCAACGGCCGTGCGTCGGTCTCCTTTAGTTTCGCGGGGGGCAACCTGTGAACCGCACGATTCCAGGGCATGCACACCCGACGCAGAAAGGGGTCAAGCACGGGGCGACGTGCTGACGTTCCGCGTCACGCCGAACCGGATGAGGTGCCCTGCCGTCACCACGCCGTGCGTACGGGTACCACGCGTCTCCCAGTGCCGCGGTGCACGAACCCGACTTGCATGGCCTTTGCTATTCCGATGCCGCGGGTCTTCTTCGAGAGACCCGGGTCTGCAAGAGGGCAAACCTGCCGAAAGGCAGCGACGCAAAGCTTCCGGCCTAAGGATGCATGGCATCTAGGGTAGCGGGGCTGCCGGTGGGGACACCCGTCAGTGTCCGTCCATGCTGTCCTCTGGCGGTGGTTGTGACATCGACTCGAGGTCCTTGCATGAAGCGGTCGCCCCTTCCCCGACTGGTACCGATCGCCGCGGCTCTCCTTGCGGCACTGTCTTCCGGTTCCTTTGCCAACGAATCCACGCTCGAGGTCTCTGCCGTAGCCAGCCTCCGGGCGCAGGAACTCGCGCGATCCAACGCGGCTGCACACGCCAGGGCTCTCGCCGTGCACAGCACGGGCGTTCGCGGCCGCGGCGTGCGGATCAACATCATCGACACCGGTGTCCGCGCAACGCACAACGAGTTCTCCGGCGGCCGGGTCGTCGTGAGCGCGTCCCGCGACCTCACGAGAACCAATCCCACGGCGGGCTCGGGCGCCACGGACCTGCACGGTCACGGCACCTATGTCGCGTCGATCGCGGCAGGCGGCATCAACAACACCGGCATGATCGGCGTTGCCCCGGAAGCCACGATCATCTCCAGCCAGGCAATGAGTGCCGCAACGGGCTGGGGCGCTTCGGGCAACTCGCTGCTTCTCGCGGTACGAAACGGCATCAGTGCCGGCGCGTTCATCCACAACATGAGCCTTGGCGGTTCCGGTCCGGTGGGAGAGGCTGCGCTCCGAGAAGCGGTATCGCGCGGCACGCTTTCGGTCGTGGCGGCAGGCAATCGCGGCCTGGCGAACCCCGACTGGCCGGCGCGTTACGCGAAGGAGTCCTGGGCCAACAACTCGATCATTGCCGTCGGTGCTGTCGACAGCAACAACAACATCGCGTCGTTCAGCAACCGCGCCGGTGATACCGCCAACTGGTACGTCGTTGCACTCGGCGTGGACGTTGCCGGTGCCGGCAACTCCAGCAATTCCGCGCAGACGAGCGGCAGCGGCACATCGATGGCCACACCGGTCGTCGCGGGCGTCGCAGCCCTCATCAAGAGCAGGTGGACGAAGTTGCAGGCCTCGCAGGTCGGCCAGATCATCCTGGCGACGACGACGGATCTGGGTGCTCCAGGAGTCGATGCCGTCTACGGTCGCGGTCTGGTGAACGCGGAGCGCGCGATGCAACCCGTCGGTACCACTGGCACCCGAACCGCCAACGGACAGTGGACATTCAGTTCGACGGGCACCCTGATGGCGACCACCAATGCGATCGGCAGCCGCATCGCCTCCTATGCCTCGACCGGCGCCCTCAATCCCGTCGTCTTCGACAGCTTCGAGCGGGACTTCACCGAGGATCTCTCGAGCAGCGTGGTCACGCCCCGTGCCGTCGGCTTCGAGGGTCTGGCCTCCTTCTCCGACCGCCACATCCAGTTCAGCGAGAAGACCCTCGATCCCATGGGTTCGCGGATGATGCTGTCGTCGGAAGTGCGGACGGACCTGCGGCGCGCCGACGGCTTCGAACTCCAGACACTCGCGAACTATGAGCACCGCTTCCGCGGCTCCCAGGCAATGCTCGGCGCGGCCTGGGTCCAGAAGTTCGACGGCGGCATGCAGTTCGGCGTGAGCAGCGGCGGCATGAACGCCTTCTTCGGCCTGCAAGGCATGGATACGGTCAGCACGCAGATGTACGCGCAAGGCCTGCAGAACCCGATGCTCGGCATGATGCCTCTGGCCCAGTCGGCCGGCATCGGGCTGCCGCTGTGGAAGGACTGGTCCGTGAAGTTCGGCGCGGCCTCCACCCAGGGCGGCAACGCGGTGGCCGAGCAGCTCGGCATCTCGGGCGGCATGGCTTTGCGCCAGTCCATGGCGCTGGCCGAAGTGAACCGTTCGATGAACGAAGGACGCACGGTGGTAGGCGTGCAGTTCGCCGGCATGAACGAGCGCGAATCGATGCTGGGCGGTCAGGGCTACGGCATGATGAGCCTCAGCGGCATGAACACCGCGACGCAGGCGATCACCCTTCAGGCGGCCTCACGACTGGATGAGCAGACGGTCGTCGGCGCGCAGTTCACCACGGCCTACCTGCCGTCCACCGGCAACTCGGGGGCGAGTCTCGTGGCCGGGTCCACGTCGATGAAGATGTCCGGCTGGGGCATCGGAGTGACACGCTTCAATGCGCTCACCGAAGGCGACCGCTTCGCGCTGACCGCCTCCGAGCCGCTGGCCGTGCGTTCGGGCGCCATGGTGTTCGCCGTGCCGACGGGCGATGACATCAACAACATCAGCTACCGGCAGGAAGTGGTCGGTCTGGCCGGAAACGCCCGCGAACGGCTGTATGAAGCCACGTGGATGCTGCCGTTCGCGAAAGGCAATGCGTCGCTGATGCTCTCGGGCATGGTCCGCCAGAACGCGCTGGGCAATGCCGACGCGCCTTCGGAACTCCTGGGGATGATGCGCCTCAACCGGTCGTTCTGACCTGCAGGGGCGCGGCGGAGGACCTCCGCCGCGGCCTCTCCACTCAAGCAGTCCTTGCCTGGTCACTCCCCCGGTGACGACGTCTACTTCGTCACCGGCGGCCGGGTGGCTTCGCTCAGCCACATGGACGGCGCGAACACCCAGTCCGAGTACTTTTTCGCATTCGCGAACTGGAGCTCCACCGGCCACAGGCCATCGCGCTTGAGGGGCTTGCCCTCGGCGCGGGAATGCACCCCCACGATGCCGCCACGCGCGGATCGGACCACCACCCAGTCGGCCTTGCCGGTCATGGGGTCCAGAAACATCCGTCGCAGATGCTGCATCTCGCGCGTGCCCCGGCGATCGCGCAGCAGATCATCCAGCTTTGCCGGCTGCTCCTGCATACCCGCCGGCGTGGCAATGGCGTAAGAGGCTAGCGCACTGCGGAACTGCGCACCGATCCACAGAAGATCGCGCTCCTTCACCAGCCGGTCCTCATGCTCCCACTTCCGGGCAAGCGTGAGCGTGAGCAGCCCGGTGACCAGCAGCAGAAGCAGCGCCGACACCATGAGGAAACCGCGCTGTCCGCCTCGCCCCGCGCCCTGCATTCCGCTCACCATTGGCGGTAGGCCGTACCGTTGAGACCGGTAGCCGGCGACAGCGAGTACACGTCGAACACGTCGGAGCCGGGCTGAGGGTTCTCGGGGTCGGAACCATAGGCCCGCTTGCCCCAGGTATCGACCGCCGCGATGGCGTCGTTGGCGAAAGGATCGCGAGGCATGCGCCGCAGGAAGTAGATCCGCCGCCCGGTGGGATCGAGCTGGTCCCTCACGCCGAGCACCAGGATTTCGAGGTTCTTCGGATACCCGGATTCGCCCGGCAGACGCGGGATGCGTCCCTGATCCCCCGCCTGCTTGTAGTCGTCGATCGCCTGGCGCAGCTGCCGCAGCGACAGGCGCAGTTCGTGTTCCTTCTCGCGCTTGACGGCGGTGATGATCATCGGCGTCACCAGACTCGCGAGGATCACCACGACCGCCATGGCCACGAGAATCTCGACGAGCGTGAATCCCCGTGTACGCGACGCGACAGGCTGTCGGGACGCGGGAGATTCCACGCGAAATGCCGTCAAGATCTGCAGAAAGATGGCGATCAGGGCGTACCGGCCCTGTCCGAACGCGGCGGCTGCGCATCCGGCACGGGCTTGGGCTTGAACTTCTTGTTCTTCACGTCACTGGAGACCTTGCTGCTGCCCGACTTGGCGGCGTCCACAGTTCCCTTGCCGATGTTCTTGCCGACCTTGCTCAGCTCGTCGCCGAATTCCTTGAAGCTGCCCAGCTTCTTGGGCTTGGACTCCGGGGGCTTGGTGGTGACGGCCTTCTCCGCGGGCGTGCCGGGGGCGTCGTCCGCAAGAACGGTGACGGGGAACGCGGCAAGGCACAGGGCGAGAATAAGACGACGCATGGTGAAACCTCCTGCTCGATGAACGACACGCCGCCCGGGACGGGCCGGCATTCAGGCGGAATATACTCCGACGACACTGCCTGCGTGCCCGCGAGAACCTCACGCCCCCCACCCATACCTCGATACGATGGCCGACTCTCCACGCCCCGATACCCACGTCCTGCCGCCAGCGCTCGAGCGCCTCACCGCAGCGATCTTCGAACGCGCCGGATGGGATGCCCGCGATGCGGCGCTCGCCGCGAACCACCTGGTGCTCGCGAATGCGAGCGGCCACGATTCCCACGGCGTCGGCATGACCCCGCGCTACATCCGCGCCGCCCGCCTGGGCCGCCTCAAGCAGGGGCGGACCATCAGCACCGTGATGGACGCCGGTGCCGTGCTCACGCTCGACGGCGGCATGGGTCTCGGACAGGTGGTGGGCTTCGACGCGATGAACATCGCCATCGCCCGCGCCCGCGCATCGGGTGCGGCCATCCTGGCCCTGCGCAACACCCATCATCTCGGGCGCATCGGCCACTGGGGCGAGCAGGTCGCCGCTGCCGGACTCGTGGCGATCCATTTCGTGAACGTGATCGGACGCCCGGCGCTGGTGGCGCCCTGGGGAGGCCGGCAGGCCCGCTTCTCCACGAACCCGATCTGCATCGCGTTTCCGCGAACGGACACGCACCCCATCGTGCTGGACTTCGCCACGTCGCGCATTGCCCATGGCAAGACGCGCGTCGCCTGGAAGCGCGGCGTGCCAGTCGCCGAAGGCAATCTGCTGGACCGCGAAGGCGAGCCAACGCAGGACCCGTCGGTCATGTGGGTGGAACCCTTCGGCGCGCTGCTGCCGTTCGGCGAACACAAGGGCTTCGGGCTGGGAATGATGTGTGAACTGCTCGCGGGTGCGCTGGGCGGGGCAGGCACACTCCCGGGAAAGACCGACTGGGATGTCATCGACAACAACATGCTGTCGATCGTCCTGGACCCGTCGCGACTCGGCGGCGCGGACAGCTACAGCGCGGAAACGGAACGCCTGATCGAATGGCTTTACGCAACGCCGGCGGCCGAGGGCTTCGATCGCGTGCGCATTCCCGGGGAACCCGAACGGGAGATGCGGGAAAGGCGAGGCCGGGAAGGCATCCCGATCGACGCCACGAGCTGGGGCGAGATCATCGAGTGCGCGGAGTCACTCGGCCTGAGCCGCGACGTGGCGTACGCAATGGCCGGACTCGAGTGACGCAGCCCCGGA
>CAZEDA010000067.1:0-13280 GCA_964510915.1 uncultured Rhodocyclaceae bacterium
GTGTAGGCCTTGCCCTGCGAGATCTGCACGCTGCGCACCGGCGAGCCGTCCATGCGCCCGAAGGCCAGCAGCAGACCGCGCTCGTCGACGACGGCCACGCAGATCGGGCGGCGGTAGTCGGCGGTGGCCTTGGCCATGGCGCGCGCGATCAGGTCCTGGGCGCGTTCGAGAGAAAGGGTGGGCATCGCGGGGTCTCCGTGCGGTCGTCGTTGGGGGAAGGCCCGGATTCTACAAGCAGGTCCGCGACGACCGGCACGAAACCCACGTCAGCCCGGCGACGACGACTTGCCCGTGTGCCCCGCGAGAAAGCGGTCGAGACGATTCGCGAAGCGCTGGCGGTCGGCCTGCGACAACGCCTCGGGTCCGCCGGTCTGCACGCCGGCGCTGCGAAGCGTGTCCATGAAGTTGCGCATGTCGAGCAATTCGCGCACGTTTTCCTGACTGTAGAACTCGCCGCGCGGATTCAGCGCGAAGGCCTGGCGTTCCACGACGGAGGCCGCGAGCGGGATGTCCGCCGTGACCACGAGATCCCCTGGTGCGACTGCATTGGCGATGTGATTGTCCGCCACGTCGAAGCCTCTCGGTACCTGCACGCTGCGGATCCAGGGCGACGGCGGTGTGCGCAACGGCTGATTGGCCACGAGCGTGAGCTGGCACTGCACGCGCTCTGCCGCGCGGTAGAGGATTTCCTTGACGGTGACGGGGCACGCGTCGGCGTCGACCCAGATCTGCATCGCGTCGCTCAGCCGGCGCTCAGGGCGCGGCCGCGTTGCTCTCTTCGGGGGGGTACACATCCACGCGGGAGGAGCCCACCGCTTTCGTGTAGGCGAGGATCTCCGTCATGCCGCCCTGGTCGATGGCGCTCGTGCAGTTGAAGCTTTCTCCCCACAACTCGAGATATGTGCCGTCGTGGAACTGGAGGAACATCTGCTTGCGCGGTTCGTGGGAGTTGTAGGCCACGACCACGCCGGCAATGGCCTTGCCTACGATCTCGCCGATCGTGCTCTTCATGCAACGTCTCCTGCCTGCATCCGATTTCAACCACAGCTCGCGGGCCGCTGCGTCCCGGGGGCGCAGAGCTCGCGAGCCAGCCAGATTTCGAAGGTGTCGTTGGGCGGGTTCACCTTGCGCAGGGCGCGCGTCCGCACCTCGCCCGCCTCGAGTTTCGTCATCGTCTGCGCCATCCATCGGGCCAGTTCGCGATCGCTGCGGCCCTGGATGCGGATCTCGCTGACGCCGGCAGGCGCGCGATTGCCCACCCGTTCGAAGTCCGGGACCTCGTAGCCGGCCGCGCGAAGACGCGTGGCGAGCACGGTGGCGAATGCGCGCTGGGATTCATCCACGATCTGCACGTAGGCGAGCGGCTTGCGGCCCTCGGCCTTGCGCAGGGCCTGCGCGACGCGGTCTGCCTGGGCGGCGGTCTGGCCGCCGTTGTCCCGGGCCTTCGCGAGGAGGGATTCGATCGCGGCACGGTTCGCGTTCAGCGTGGCCGGCGTGGCGGACTGCAGCAGCACCATCGCGTTGATCACGCCGGACATCTCGTCCTTGTTCGGTGCGGTCGGCGCGGCTTCGATCTCCCTGGCCTTCGCGAGCACCAGCGGCACGGCGTCGGACAGCGCTTCGGGATCGACGACGAGTCCGGTCGTGGCGGCGATGCGGCGATCCTTGTCGTTGCCGAACGCAGCCTCCACGGCGGATTCCACCGCGGCGGCAGTCTGCGCGGCTGGTGCGATGCGTTCGCGCGGTTTGTCGCCGAGGCCGAATGCCGGTCGGAACACAGCGGTACGGTCGTCCGGTATCCGGCCGGCGCCAGACCCGCTGCCCGAGCCCGACCCGATGCCGGGCGTCGGTTGCGTCGGTGCCGTTGCGGGAGTCTCCACGGGGGCTGGCGGTTCCACGGCAGCCACCTGTCGCGGAGGCAGCGGCGTCGGTTCGTCGGCCGTCACCTGGAGATTGGCGAGCCAGTTGCGCATCTTGCGGATCTCGCCCTCGTCCAGCGCGCAGTTGGTCTGGGTGCCGACCTGCTTCAGCACGCCATCCAGCATGCCGCGGGCAATCTCGTTCTCGCCGGTCTGGATGAGGACCTGGGCCAGGTAGAAGCGCGCCCGGGCGAACTCGGATTCCGAAGAGAGGATGCGGTTGAATGTGGAGCGCGCCGTGGCGAGGTCGCCCTTCTGCAGCAGACCGTAGCCCTCGTCCAGTTCCGCCCAGACCGCACTGCCCGACGGCGGTGCACATCCCTTGGGGAGGTCCTTGTCGGGCTGATTGAGGAACCAGATGGCGCCGGCCACGGCAACGGCGATCGCCGCGCCGCCGCCGATCCACGCTTTGCCGAGTCCCTTGCCGCCCCCGCCCGAGAGCCGGGGTCCGGGCGTGGGGGAGGTATCCCGCCCGTCGAGGCGTTCCGCCACCTGACGCAGCACTTCGATGAGATCCTGCGAATCGCTGTCGCCGTCCCACCCGAGCAGATCGAGCGTGTGGGTCTCGCCGAAGCCGAGCGGCGGATCCACCTCGGCGATGCGGATGGGCAGCAGCTTGCCGTTGCGCATCGCGCGCCGGGCTTCGTCCCGCACGAAATCGGAGGAGACGGCATCGGGCGACCACAGCACCACGACCAGCCGGGCGCCCGTCAGGGCCTTCTCGATCTCCGTGGCAAAGGCGCTGCCGCCCTGGATCTCGCGATCCCACCAGACGCTCCGGCCCTTCGCGACGAACGCGTCCGCCAGGGACTGCGCGGTGGCGCGGTCTTCCCTTGCGTAGCTGATGAAGATGTCGGAGGCCATGGGATCGGGCTGCCAGTCGGCAATGCCGGAAGAATGCGGATCGGAGACGGCGCGATGCTCCACGCAACGGGCGCGGGGCAGAATATGCCGGATGATATAGCGTCGTCAGCGAAGGCCGACGGGCATTCTCGCGAGGACGAAGTCGAACAGCCTCGGTCCGCGGGGCGGCGCCGCGAGCCAGCCCAGCAGGACGCCGAGCGTGTTGGCCCCCATGTCGGCGTACGAGTAGAAGCGGTAGCCGGTGAGCGACTGCGCGAATTCGAGGCCGATGCCCAGCGCCACCATCGCGGCACCCGCCAGCCGGCGCGACGGTGGCGTCACCATGATCTGCGAGAACCACAGCATCAGCGAGCCGTAGGCGAGGAAGTGCTGGATCTTGTCGCCCTGCTCGACCTTCAGTTCCGGCGGATGGGGGATGAGCGAGAAGTACGCGACCACCAGGACGCCCGCCCAGCCGAGGACCAGCCAGATCGTGCGCAGTCGCGCGCGTGCTGCCGCGGAGGTCACGGCAGCGCCGCGAGCGCGTCTTCGATCAGTCGCCGGGCGATGCTCAGGCGGTGCGGCAGCATCGGCAGCCTGTCGCGCGAGAACCAGTCGGCCGCCTCGATCTCGCCTTCCTGCGGGACGATCTCGCCCGACACGTAGTCGCAGTGGAACGCGACCATGAGCGAATGCGGGAAGGGCCACGGCTGGCTTGCGAAGTAGCGCAGGTTGGTCACGTCGACGCCCACTTCCTCCTTCACTTCGCGCACCAGGCATTCCTCGATGCTCTCACCCGGTTCCACGAACCCGGCGAGGGCGCTGAACATGCCCGGCGGGAAGTGCGGCGAGCGGGCGAGCAGCAGTTCGCTCCCGCGACGGACGAGTGCCATGGCCACGGGCGCGAGGCGCGGGTAATGGGTCTGGCCGCACGCGGGGCACACGCGCGAGCGCTCGCCGGACTTGCGCTCGGTGGGCGTGCCGCAGCGGCCGCAGAACTGATGGGAGCGGTCCCAGTCCATGATCTGCACCGCCCGCCCCGCGAGCAGGAAGGTGGCGTCGTCGATGATGCCGAACAGGCTGCGCAGACCCGCCCAGCGCAGGTGGTCGTGGGGTTCGGCGCTCTCGTCGCATTCCGCCGAAAAGCAGTGGCGACCTTCGAGCATGCCCAGGTACTGCGTGCGCATCGGCTCCACGCCGAGCGCCTGGGGGCGGGAAACCACGGGCAACTCCACACGCTCGTCGTTGCGATGCACGAGCATCAGGTTGCCGCGGAACACGAACCACAACGCGTCGCCGTCGTGCGCCTCGGGCGGGGCGATGAGCGGGACGAAGCCCGGCGCTTCCAGGAGGGACACGATCAGCGCTTCGGCATGTAGAGGTCGGTGATCGAGCCTTCGGCGATCTCGGCGGCGAAGAACACGGTCTCCGAGAGCGTCGGGTGCGGGTGGATCGTGAGGCCGATGTCCTCGGCGTCCGCGCCCATCTCCAGCGCGAGCACGGTCTCGGCGATCAGCTCGCCCGCGTTGGGCCCGACCATCGCTGCGCCGAGCAGGCGCCGCGTGTTCTTCTCGAACAGCAGCTTGGTCATGCCCTCGTCGCGACCGGTGGCCAGTGCCCGGCCGCTGGCAGCCCACGGGAATGCCGCACGCTCGTACTCGATGCCCTGGGCTTTCGCCTGGGTCTCGGTGAGGCCCATCCAAGCGACTTCGGGGTCCGTGTAAGCGACCGACGGAATCGTCCGGGCGTCGAACGCGACCTTGTGGCCGGAGATCACCTCGGCGGCCAGCTTGCCTTCGTGGGTGGCCTTGTGGGCGAGCATGGGTTCTCCGCACACGTCACCGATGGCGTAGATGTGCGGGACGTTCGTGCGCTGCTGCTTGTCGACGGGGATGTAGCCGCGCTCGTTCACCGTCACGCCCGCGGCATCGGCACCGATGTCCCGGCCGTTCGGACGGCGACCCACGGCCATCAGTACGCGATCGTACGTCTGCGGTTCCGGCGCGCCGTCGCCTTCGAAGGTGGCGCGCAGTCCGGCCTGCGTGGCCTCCAGCTTGGCGACCTTGGTCTTGAGCAGGATCGACTCGTAGCGCTTCTCGACGCGCTTGTGCAGCGGCTTCACGATGTCACGGTCGGCGCCGGGGATGAGCCCGTCGGCGAGTTCCACCACGGTGATGCGCGAACCCAGGGCGTCGTACACGCAGGCCATTTCGAGACCGATGATGCCGCCGCCGATCACGAGCATGCGCTTGGGGATCTCCTGCAGTTCCAGCGCGCCCGTGGAGTCCATCAGGCGCTTGTCGTCGTAGGGGAAGCCCGGAATCTTCGCGACGGACGAGCCGGCGGCGATGATGCAGTTGTCGAAGGACACGCGCTTCTTCGTGCCGTCTGCGGCCGTCACTTCGATCATGTGGGGCGAGGTGAACTTGCCGACGCCGCTCACCACTTCCACCTTGCGCTGCTTGGCGAGGCCGGCCAGGCCCTTGGTGAGCCGGCCCACCACGCCTTCCTTCCAGCCGCGCAGGGCGTTGATGTCCACCTCGGGCTTCGCGAACTTCACGCCGAAGTGCGACATCTCGTCGGCCTCGGAGATCACGCGTGCCGCGTGCAGCAGCGCCTTGGAGGGGATGCAGCCCACGTTGAGACACACGCCGCCGAGCGAGGCGTAGCGTTCGATCATCACGACCTTGCGGCCGAGGTCCGCGGCGCGGAACGCGGCGGTGTAGCCCCCGGGGCCCGAGCCGAGCACGACGACTTCCGCATGGACATCGCCCTTCTCGACCGGTCCGGACGACGCCGGGGCGGGAGCCGGTGTTGGTGCGGCTGCTGCAGGCGCAGGCTTCGGAGCCTCGGCCTTCGGGGCCGGTGCGGCGGCGGCGGGCGCGGCTGCGGCGGCCCCGGCGGCTTCGAGCATCGCGATGAGCGTGCCCTGCGAGACCTTGTCACCGACCTTCACCTTGATTTCGCGGATCACGCCGCCGGCGGGTGCGGGGACTTCCATCGTCGCCTTGTCGGACTCCAGCGTGATGAGGGAATCCTCGGCTTTCACGGTGGCGCCGGGCTGCACCAGGATCTCGATGACCGGCACATCCTTGAAATCGCCGATGTCGGGGACTCGGACTTCGACCAGGTTGCTCAACGGGAACTCCTGTAGGAAAAAGTGTGGGGCGGGCTATCGGACGAGCGCGACCGCCAGGGCAACGCCCGCAGTGATCAGGGCGACCGATGCCAGCCAGGTGAGGGTTCGCAGCCGCGACGAGATGGTCTGGAAGCTCTCGGAGAGCGCCCGGGCCTGCTGGTCCAGCGTGGCGGCCTGCGATTCGGAATGCACGCGGAGCCGTTCGAGATTGGTCTTGACCAGCTCCAGTTCGAACTTGAGCTGCGCGACATCGGGCGGCACGTCGGCCGCGGGCTGTCTTGCGGGCGCGGGCTCGTCATCGTCGTCCTTGCGCAGGTCCCGCACGAAGGCCGGCACCCGCGCCGCGGCCTTTGCGATCTCGCCCCAGGGTGCGTGTCGAAGCCAGCTCCAGGAAGCCATGGATGCGTCAGCCCCGCACGTGCCCGTCGCCGAGGACGACGAACTTGAGCGAGGTGAGGCCTTCGAGGCCCACGGGGCCGCGTGCGTGCAGCTTGTCGGTGGAGATGCCGATCTCCGCCCCGAGGCCGTACTCGAAGCCGTCGGCGAAGCGCGTGGACGCGTTGACCATCACCGAGCTGGAATCCACCTCGCGCAGGAAGCGGCGGGCGCGGGTGTAGTTCTCGGTGATGATGGCGTCCGTGTGCTGCGAGCCGTAGGTGTTGATGTGCTCGATGGCAGCATCCAGACCGTCCACGATGCGGACGCTGAGGATCGGCGCCAGGTACTCGGTGTACCAGTCCTCTTCGGTCGCGGGTTTCATGGCGGGGATCACGGCGCGTGCACGGTCGCAGCCGCGCAGCTCGACGCCCTTGTCGCCGTAGATCTTCGCGAGCGGCGGCAGCACGCGGTCGGCGATGGCGGCGTGCACCAGCAGCGTTTCCATGGTGTTGCAGGTGCCGTAGCGCTGGGTCTTCGCGTTGTCGGCGACGCGCACGGCCTTGTCGGCATCCGCCTCGTCGTCGATGTACACGTGACAGATGCCGTCGAGGTGCTTGATGACCGGGATGCGCGACTCGGTGCTGATGCGCTCGATGAGGCCCTTGCCGCCGCGCGGGACGATGACGTCCACGTACTCCTTCATGGTGATGAGTTCACCCACCGCGGCGCGGTCGGTGGTCTCGATCACCTGCACCGCGGCTTCCGGCAGGCCGGCGGCACGCAGCCCTTCGTGGACACAGGCGGCGATGGCCTGGTTGCAGCGGATGGCCTCCGAGCCACCGCGCAGGATGGCGGCATTGCCGCTCTTCAGGCACAGGGCCGCGGCATCGGCGGTGACGTTGGGGCGGGCCTCGTAGATGATTCCGATCACGCCCAGCGGCACGCGCATGCGGCCCACCTGGATGCCGGTGGGGCGGTAGCGGAGGTCGGTGATCTCGCCGATGGGGTCCACCAGCTGCGCCACTTCGCGCAGGCCCTGCGCCATCTGGGCAACGCTCTTCGCGCTCAGGGTGAGGCGGTCGATCATCGCTTCCTCGAGGCCCTTCGCGCGGGCCTGGGCGACGTCCTCGGCGTTGGCGTCGAGCAGCCGCTTCGCTTCGCGCTCGACGGCGTCGGCGATGGCGAGCAGGGCGGCATCCTTGGCGCGGGTTTCGGCGCGGGCCATCTCGCGGGAGGCCGCGCGGGCCGCCCTGCCGATGCCGTGCATGTAACTCTGGACGTCCATGGTCCGCTCGCTGGGGAAAGAGCCCTGAATTCTAACTGGATTCGACGGCGAGCCGGACTGTCTCGGGCGCGGCGAGCCGCAGGCCCAGCTGCCGCAGTTCGTCCCAGGCATCGCCCCGGGCCACGCCCTTCGCGATGCGGTCGATGCGCGCGGCCTGGCCGAGCGCGGCCATCAGCTGCGTGCCGGAGCAGCGACGCAGAGCCTTGGGCATCAGCCGGGCGCGGTCGCCCCAGACCTTGGCGTCCCGCATGGCCTGCTGGACCGGGGCGCCGGCAGCCACGGCCGACTGCACCCGCAGCAGGGCACGGGCTTCCTCGGCGATGGCCCACAGCACCAGCGGCAGGCCGGCGCCTTCCCCCCGCAGCCCTTCCAGCATGCGGACGAAGTGCAGGGCATCGCCGTCGAGGATGGCGGGCCCCAGTCCGAACACGTCGTAGCGTGCGACATCCATGACCGCGGACTTCACGTCCTCCAGGGCGAGCTGGCCCTCGGGGAACAGCAGGCCGAGCTTCTGGACCTCCTGGTGCGCGGCCAGCAGGTTGCCTTCCACCCGCGCTGCCAGGAACTCCAGGACTTCCGGCCCGGCGCTCTGGCCCTGGGCCCGCAGCCGGCCGGACAGCCATGAGGGGAGCTGATCGAACGCGACCTTCTGCGCCTGCACCGCGACACCGGCGGCCTCCAGGGCCAGAAACCATTTGGTTTCCTTCGCGCGCCGGTCGAGCTTGGGCAGGGAGACGAGAGTCAGCGTGTCGGGCGGCAGCGAATTGGCGTACTCGATGAGTGCCGCGCCGCCTTCCACGCCGGGCGAGGCCGTGGGCAGCCGCAGTTCGACCATGCGCAGAGTGGAGAAGAGCGACATGTTGGCGCCGCTCGCGTGCAGGCGGCGCCATTCGAACCCGGCTTCGACCTGCAGCACTTCACGCTCGGCGTAGCCCTTGGCGCGCGCCGTGGCGCGGATGCGGTCGGAGGCCTCGATGGCGAGCAGCGGCTCGTCGCCATAGACCACGTAGAGCGGCGCGAGCTGCCGCTCCAGATGCCGTGCGAGCTGTTCGGAATCGATCTGCATGGCTTCGCGCCCCGTCTCAGAGGGCGTTCATCTTGACCAGCAGGGAATGCAGCTTCTCGGGGTCGTCGGTCTTCAGCATCCGCCTGGCCAGCGTGGTGACTTCGTCGAGATCCGTCTTCAGCACGACCTGCTTCACGGCGAGCAGGTTGGCCGGATGCATCGAGAACTGGCGCAGACCGAAGCCCAGCAGCAGCCGCGTGAGCGACACGTCGCCGGCCATTTCGCCGCAGACGGCCACCGGCGTACCCGCCTTGTTGGCCGTCTGGATGATGGACGCCACAAGGTTCAGCACCGCGGGGTGCAGCGGGTCGTAGAGGTGCGCGACGGATTCGTCGGTGCGGTCGATCGCGAGCGTGTACTGGATCAGATCGTTCGTGCCGATCGACAGGAAGTCGAGCTTGCGCGTGAACATGCCCAGCGACAGCGCGGCCGCCGGGACTTCGACCATGCCGCCGACCGGCACTTCGCGGTCGTAGGCGATGCCGTCCTGGTCCAGGCTGAGCTTGGCCTCGGCCACCGCCTGCAGGCTCTGCCGCAGTTCCATCATCGACGAGAGCATCGGGATGAGGATCTTCACTCGACCGAATGCCGAGGCGCGGAGGATGGCGCGCAGCTGCCGGTGGAACATCTGCGGTTCGGCGAGGCACAGCCGGATCGCCCGCAGGCCCAGCGCCGGATTGGGCGCGACGCGCTCGGCACCGTCGAGCTCCTTGTCCGCCCCGAGATCGAAGGTGCGGATCGTGACCGGCAGGCGTCCCATCGCGGTGACGGCGGAGCGGTAGGCCTCGAACTGCTCGTCCTCGCTCGGGAGGTCCCGGCGGTTGAGGTACAGGAACTCCGTCCGGAACAGACCCACACCGGCCGCGCCGTTCTCCCGGGCCTGATGCACGTCGTCGATGAGTTCGATGTTGGCGTGCAGCTCGATGCGCGTGCCGTCCAGCACGGCCGAGCGGGTCGTGGTGAGGCGGCGGAGCTTCTGCTGTTCGAGTTCCCACTCGTGGCGGCGGAGCCGGTATTCCTCGAGGACGGTCTCGTCGGGGTCGACGATGAGCACGCCGTGGGCACCGTCGACGATGAGGGTCTCGTTCTCGCGGACCAGCCGGCGCGCGTGGTGCAGCGCCACGATGGACGGAATGCCCAGGCTGCGCGCCACGATCGCCGTGTGCGACGTGGTGCCGCCCAGATCGGTGATGAAGCTCGCGAAGCGATGCTGCTTGTAGAGGATCACGTCCGCGGGCGACAGATCGTGTGCCACGAGGATGCTGCCTTCCTCCGGCGGAACCACCGACAGCGTGGCCGGCGTACCGGTCATCAGGGCGCCGAGCACGCGCTCCACCACCTGCTTCACGTCGGTCTTGCGCTCGCGCAGATAGGCGTCGTCGATCTGATCGAACTGTTCCAGCAGGGCTTCCATCTGCTGCTTGAGCGCCCACTCCGCGTTGCAGCGCTGCGCCGCGATCATGGCCTTCGGCGCTTCGGACAGCGTCTCGTCCCCGAGGATCATCAGGTGGACGTTGAGGAAGGCCTCGAACTCCGCAGGCGCGTTGTCCGGGATGTGCGTGGCGAGATCGGACAGCTCCTTGCGCACCTTGTTGAGCGCGTCGTCGAAGCGGGCCTGCTCGAACAGCACCTGGTCGGCGGGGATCTCGAGGTGGGCGACCTCGAGCTGGGCGTGGGAGACCAGATGGGCCCGCCCGATGGCGATGCCGCTCGATACGCCGATGCCGTGGAGGGTGAAGGACATGTCTTTCTATCCCGGAGGGGAGTGCGGCGGGTGAAGGGCCGGCCCGTGAGGGCGGCCCGGGAACGGGGAATCCGTTTCGTGCCCGGCGGCTACTCGGCCTCCCCGAACTTGTCGGCGATCAGCTGCAGGAGGGCCGTCATCGCATCGGCCTCGTCGGGGCCTTCGGTCTCGATGTCCACCTTCGAGCCCTTGGCCGCGGCCAGCATCATGACGCCCATGATGCTCTTGGCGTTCACCCGGCGACCGTTGCGCGCCAGCCAGACTTCCGACTGGAACTGGGCGGCCGTCTGCGTGAGCTTGGCCGAGGCGCGGGCGTGCAGCCCGAGCTTGTTGATGATCTCAACTTCCTGTCGCTGCATTTTCGATCGCCGGTGGCATCTTGAAGACGCCCTCCACGCCGCCCGACATCGCCTTGGCGACGACGGTGCGCAGGGGCTCGTTGCGGTACGTCAGGGCCCGGACCAGCATCGGCAGGCTCACACCCGCGATGCCTTCCACCCGCCCGGGGATGATTGCTCGGCTGGCGATGTTGCTCGGCGTGGCGCCGTAGACGTCGGTGAGAATGAGCACGCCGCTGCCGTCGTCCAGCTGGCGCACCAGCTTCAGCACGGCGGGGTACATCTGCGCCGGATCGTCATGCATGCCCACGCCCAGCTGCAGGAGCTGCGGCGGCCGCGAGCCCATCACATGGGATGCGCAGTGCACGAGGCTTTCGCCGAGCGTGCCGTGAGCCACGATGAGGATCCCGATCATCCCGTTCCGTTTTCCGAAATCTGATCTTCCCTGGGGAACCGCCGCACACCCGCGCGCTGCACCGGTTGTGCGGGTGTCGCCCGGATTCTACGCGCTTGGATTGGCGCGGTGCGCAAGGGGCGGCGGCCGCTCAGGCGGTGGGCAGGCGCTCGAAGCGGTCGAACTGTCCGTCCGCTTCGGCTTCCTCGACGCGCAGCACCTTGGCCCCGGGCGGACCGGCGTGCGTCCAGGTCATCATCGCGGCGATCTGCGCCGGGGTGCCCTGGATCACGGCCTCCACGCTGCCGTCGAACCGGTTGCGCACCCAGCCGGTCACGCCGAGCCGCTGCGCCTCGTGGCGCATGGTCTCGCGAAAGCCGACTCCCTGCACGCGGCCGCGGATCGACAGATGCCGGGTGATCCGTGCCTCTTCCATGCGGAACTACTTGGCACGCATGCCCGGTTCGGCGCCGCTGTCCACGTCGAGCAGGAACACGCCGGTGTCCTCGCCGCTCGCGGCCAGGATCATCCCCTGCGATTCGCCGAAGCGCATCTTCCGGGGCTGCAGGTTGGCCACCATGATCACCTGCCGGCCCTCGATCTTCGCGGGGTCGTAGTGGGCCTTGATGCCCGCGAACACCTGCCGCGTCTCGGAGCCGATGTCGAGCGTGAGCTTGATGAGCTTCTCGGCGCCTTCGACGTGTTCCGCCTTCACCACGCGGGCGACCCGCAGGTCGATCTTCATGAAGTCGTCGATGGTGATGGTGGGCGCGATGGGCGCCGGGACGAACTTGCCGGGTTCCGCGGGAGCGGGGGCGGCGGCAGGGGCTTCCTGGGTCACGACATTCTCCTGGTGTTGGGCGTGGCGCTGCGGGGAGTGCGCGTCGGCGGTGGGGCGCAGCGACTCCTTGTTGGCTTCCAGCAGGGCCTCGATCTGTTTCGGGTCGATGCGGGTCATGAGGTGGCGGTAGGCGTCGATGCGGTGGCCTTCCGGCAGTGCCGCCGCGGCGTGTTCCCACGCGAGCGGAGCGATGCCGAGGAAGGTCTCGACGCGGGCGGCCACGGCGGGCAGCACCGGCTTCAGGTACAGCGTGAGCAGCCGGAAGGCTTCGACCGCCTGCGAGCAGACCCAGTGCAGGCGCGCGGCGTTCTCGGGCTGCTTGGCGAGGTCCCACGGCTTTTCCTGGTCGACGAACTGGTTCACCTCGTCGGCGGCAGCCATGATTTCGCGCAGTGCCTTCGCGTATTCGCGCTGGTCGTAGTGCCCGGCGATGATCTCGGCGCGCGAGCGCAGTGCGCGGACCGCGGCGCTTTCCTCGCCGGCGGCGAGCTTTCCTTCGAACCGCTTGGCGATGAAGCCCGCAGCGCGGCTCGCGATGTTCACGTACTTGCCGACGAGATCGCTGTTGACCCGCGCCATGAAGTCGTCGAGGTTGAGGTCGATGTCCTCCATCGTCGGGCCCAGCTTGGCCGCGTAGTAGTAGCGCAGCCATTCGGGATCGAGCCCGAGCGTGAGGTAGCTCCCGGCGGTGATGAACGTGCCGCGGGTCTTGGACATCTTCTCGCCGTTGACGGTGAGGAAGCCGTGCGCGAACACCTGGGTCGGCGTGCGGAAGCCCGCGAACTCCAGCATGGCGGGCCAGAACAGCGCGTGGAAGTACAGGATGTCCTTGCCGATGAAGTGCACCATCTCGGTGTCGCTGCCCGGCTTGGCGAAGGCGTCGAAGTCGAGCCCGCGCAGATTGGCCAGATTCCGGAAGCTGCCGAGGTAGCCGATCGGGGCATCGAGCCAGACATAGAAGTACTTGCCCGGCGCATCGGGGATCTCGAAGCCGAAGTAGGGGGCATCGCGCGAGATGTCCCAGTCGTTGAGGCCCTGGTCGAACCACTCGCGGATCTTGTTGCGGGCCTCCTCCTGGAGGTGGTCTCCGGTCTGGGTCCAGTTCTTCAGGAACCGCTGGCAGTCCTCGTGGGACAGGCGGAAGAAGTAGTGGTCGGAGGCCTTGCGTACGGGCGTGGCGCCGGACACCACCGAGTACGGGTTCTTGAGGTCGGTGGGCGAGTAGGTGGACCCGCAGACCTCGCAGGAGTCGCCGTACTGGTCCTTCGCGCCGCACTTCGGGCACTCGCCCTTGATGAAGCGGTCCGGCAGGAACATCGACTTCACCGGGTCG
>CAZEDA010000068.1:0-13256 GCA_964510915.1 uncultured Rhodocyclaceae bacterium
TCGCCTGCGCTCCCGCGCCGGTCAAGGGCAGCATCGGTGACAAGGTCTGGGCCGACTGGGATCACGACAGCATCCAGGACGCCGGCGAAGGCTCCGTTCGAAACGTGCAGGTCATTCTCCAGAATGGCAGCGGGGTCACGATCGCAACGACCATGACCGATGTGAACGGGAACTACCGGTTCTCGAACCTGGATGCCGGGACCTATCGCGTCGGCTTCGACAAGACCAACGGCATCCACACTTCGGACGGCGCTTCGGTCTACAACTGGAGCTGGGCGCTGAGAGACCAGGGCACCAACGACGCGGTGGACAGCGATGTCTCGGGTTCCAACCTCGCAGTGGTCTACACCAACTACTTCACTCTCGCGGCCGGTGCCAACGACATGACGCGCGACGCAGGCGTCACCCCGATCATCATCGACCTCAACGGGGATGGCGTGCAGACCGTATCGCGCGCCGCTGCCGGCGGCACGTTCGATCTGCTGGGAACGGGAACGGCCATCACGTCGGGCTGGGTCTCCTCCTCGGACGGCTTGCTTGCGATCGATTCCAACGGCAACGGCAGAATCGACGATATCAGCGAGCTGTTCGGTGGCACGACCAAGGGGGATGGCTTCGCCAGACTCGCCAGCTTCGACAGCAACGGCGACGGCACGGTGGATTCGTCGGACGAGCAGTTTGCCGCCTTGCGTGTCTGGCAGGATGCCGACGGCGACCACCAGACCGACGCCGGGGAACTCCTGTCACTCGCGCAAGCGGGCGTCGCGAGCCTGGAAGTCGGCTATACCGAACTGCCCTTCCTCGACGACAACGGCAACCTGCACCTGGAGCGCAGCAGCGCGACGATGCTGGACGGCAAGGTGGTGGACATGACCGACGTGTACTTCAACGTCGATGCCGCCGATGCCGAAGCGGCGGGCGTCAAGCTGCCCACGCTGGCCGAGATGCTCGGTGACGACGCCTCGCTGGATGCGCTGCTCGGTTCGATGGTGTCGACGGCCGGTGCGACGCTGACCGGCCCGGTGGCCCCGGCGACCAGCGACTACGACGCCTCCCGCATGGTCCTGTCCCACCTCGAGCAGTACGAGCAGTCCGTCGCCGCCTGACCTCGGCCCGGAAACGCCGCCCGACCCCCGGGCGGTCTGCGGAAGTTCTTCAGCCGCCCCGGTGCGCAAGCATCGGGGCGGTTTTCCTTTTGGGGAGTCGGACAACCGGTGCCGGCGTCCGCACTATGGTGAAGGGACGACGAGCATCCGAACGGAGGTAGGAAGGGGCCGCGACCCCGAGATCGGTATGCCCCGATCTCGGCGTAACGATGGGATCAGCGTTCCTGCAGGGCGCCCGACAGCACCTTCGTCACGGGCTTGAACAGGTATTCGAGGATGCTTCGCTCGCCCGTGGTGACACGGGCCTCGACCGTCATGCCGGGCAGGATGCGCAGGTGTTCCTCGGGCTTGCCGAGATAGTTGCGGTCGGCGACGAGCTGGACCTCGAAGAAGAGATTCTCCTGCTTCGGGTCGAGCACGGCATCCGCGCCCACCCGCGCCACCCTGGCGTCCAGCGAGCCGTACACGGAGAAGTCGTAGGCCGACACCCGTACCTTGGCCTTCTGGTCGGGTCGCAGGAACGCGATGTCCTTCGGCTTGACCTGGACGGTGATCAGCAGCTGGTCGTCCACCGGAATCACTTCCATCAGCGTCTCACCCGGCTTCGCGACCCCACCCTCGGTGGTGAGCATGAGGCGGTTGACCACGCCGTCGATCGGCGACCGGAGCGCACGGCGCGTGACCTTGTCTTCGTCTCCACTCATCTTCTGGCTGAGCACGGCGGTCTTCACCTGCAGATCGTTGCGCTCCGCGCTGGCCTGCGCGATGAACTTGGCGCGGGCCTCGGCCAGCCTGGCCTCGGCTTCCCGAATGGCGGATTCCAGTCGCGGAATCGCCAGTTCGGCCGCACGCAGATCGCCCTGGATTCGCGTGACCTCCTGCTGCGCCTGGAGCTGCTGACCCCGGGTACCCGCACCCTTCGCGAGCAGCTTCTCCTCGATGTCGAACTGCTCCTGCGCGATGGTGAGGCTCTGACGCAGTGACCGGATGCGCCCGTGGGTCTCGCCGAGTTCCTGCCGCCGCTGATCGATCTGTCGCTGGACGCCGGCCAGCATCGCTTCCAGCTCGGTGCGCCGGGACTGCCACAGCTGCTTCTCGCGCTTGACCTGCTCCGGCGCATGCTCGACGAGTTCCTTCGCGAACTCCGGCTGCCCGCCGGTGATCTCTGCCTGGAGACGGGCGAGCGCCGCGCGCTGACCCCAGTAGGATTCCTGACTCTCGCCGAGGCTCGCGTCGAACTGCTTGTTCTCCAGGGTCATGAGCAGATCGCCCTTGCGGATCTGCATGCCTTCCCGCACGTGAAGCTCGCGGACGATGCCGCCTTCGAGGCTCTGGATCTGCTGCACCCGACGGGACGGGACCACCTTGCCCGGCGCCTCCACCGAGATCTCGAGTTTCGACAGCGTCATCCAGACGAACAGGAAGACCAGCAGGGCGCCGACCACCGCGACCAGTGCCATGGCCGCGCGCCTCGGGCCACGGTCGAGATCGACGTAGGCCGAGAGAGCTTCTTCGCGGACGCTCTTCATGGCTGCACCTCCCGGGGTTCCGGCGCCGGGGCCGGCTTCAGGCCTCCGAGCTTCTTCAGGGCTTCTGCGGTGGGGGCATCGAGCAGTACCTGCCCCTGCTCCATCACGACAAGGCGGTCCACGAGCGGCAGCATCGCCATCCTGTGCGTCACGAGGAGCAGCGTGGTCCCCGGCAGCTGTTCCTTGAGCGTCGCGATGAGGGTCTGTTCCGTCGCGGGGTCCATCATGCTCGTAGGCTCGTCGAGGAGCAGCAGCTTCGGCCTTCGGACCAGGGCGCGCGCCAGACCGACAATCTGCCGCTGTCCGCCCGAGAGGTTCTCGCCCCGCTCCCCGACCTGCGTTGCCAGTCCGTCAGGCAGTTGCGTGAGCAGGCGATCCAGACCCGACACCCGCACGGCGAACAGCAGGTCCTCGTCGGAGATGTCAACGGCACCGACGGAAAGATTCTCGCGAATCGTCCCGTGGAACAGGACCACGTCCTGCGGCACGTAGCCGATGAGCCGCCGCAGGGCGCGGGGGTCGTACTCGCGCACGGGGATGCCGTCGACCAGCACATTCCCGTGACTGACTTCGTAGATGTTCAGCAGCAGCTTGAGGAGCGTGCTCTTGCCGGAGCCGACGCGGCCGATGAACCCCACACGCTCGCCTGGCCGGATGTCGAGACTCACCTTGCGCAGCGCCACGCTCTTGTCCGAGTACTTGAACTCCACCTCCCGCAGTTCCACCTTGCCGGTGAGGTGCGACACGAACAGGCCGTCCCGCTTGTCGTCGGTGGGCGTCTTCATGATCTTCTCGAGCGCTTCGAGCGACAGCTTGGTCTGCTCCCAGCGGATGATCAGGCTCGCGAGCTGCCCGATCGGCGACACGGCTCGGGACGCCAGCATGGAGCAGGCGATCAGCTGACCGAGGGTGAGCTCTCCCTGGGCGATCAGCATGGCGCCGAACATCACGATCAGGATCGTCTCCAGGCTGAACAGCGTCGCCGACAGGTAATTGCTGAAGCTCGAGTACTCGCGGCTGCGAAGATTGCGCTCCGCGATCTTGGCGCAGAGCATCTCCCAGCGCTGCCGGGCCCAGGCATCGCCGCCCAGGGCCTTCAGCGTGTCGATGCCGTTCATCACCTCGAACAGATGGGCGGTGCGCTGGGCACCATCGCGCGAGAGGTCCTTCATGATCCGGCCGAGGGGCCGCTGCAGGTAGAAGGCCACCCCGAGCGCGATGGGAATCAGCGCGAGCGGGATCAGCACGAGCTTGCCGCCGATGATGCCGATCAGGACCAGGTAGAACAGCACGAAGGGCAGATCGCCCACCACGGCGAGCGTCGACGCGGTGAAGAACTCGCGCACGGACTCGAAATCCCGCACGGCATTGGCCAGCACCCCGCCGGAGGCGGGCCGGGACGCGGCCCGCATGCGCAGGCTGTGCGCGAACACCTGGGACGACAGCGTGAGGTCCGTGCGCCGCGCGGCGGCATCCAGCATGTAGCTGCGAAGCATCTTGGTGATGAGATCGAACAGCGCGAACGCCACCGCCGCCGTCGTCAGCACCCACAGGCTGTCCAGCGCATTGTTCGGCACGACCCGGTCGTACACCGCCATGGCGTAGAACGGAATGGCCGCGCCGAGCAGGTTGACGATCACGGTGGCGAGGATCGCCCAGCCGTAGATGGTGCGGTTGGACGCCAGTGTGTCCCAGAACCAGCGCGCCGGCTCCTCGACGTAGTACAGCAGGCTGCGGGCATCGAAGAAGAACACGGGCCGCGCGGAGTACCAGACCGCAGAGGCAGTGGGGTCCACGTCCGTCAGCGCGATCCATGAGACGACGCCCGATTCGGGATCGGCGCACTCGAACCGGTGAGCGTCGCGATGCAGGACCACTACGGCATCGCCATCCGCGCGAACGACCAGGGCGGGAAGCATCGAGGCCTTCAGTGCCGTCGGATTTCCCTCGAGCCGCTTCAGCGAGAGCCCGCATCGCGCGGCACATTCTTCGAGAAGCTCCGGGCCGGCACGGCCCTCGTCCAGCGGCAGGCCGGTCATCAGCTGACGCGGATCGAGACTCCGGCCGTAGTGCTTGGCAAGGAAGGCGATGGCGGCGACGGCCGAAGGCACGCTCGCGGGAGCGCCATGCCGAGACGCGCCCGATTCTGCAGGATCGTCTTGCGCGACGAGCAGGTCATCCACTCTTTGTGCGTTGGAACTGGCGTCCACTCTTTTCCACCCCCGAGATACCGCTTGTTGTGATCGATCCGAACCGGGCGAATTGTCTCGCACCTGCGCGTTCAGGTGGTCACTTCGTGATGCGCAACCGGGAAGTCGATGCGTCACACGACCAATGCCAGCAACGGATCGGAAAGAAACACGCCCGGATCCCGCATCGTCGCTCGCGACGCTCGGCGCGTCGACGAAAAGCAAGGAGCGATCCGGCACGCTTTGCTTCTGAAGACCTCCGTAACCGATGTCGTTTCCGTTACGATCGCGACCCTGGTTCCTCCCTGCTTCGAGTCCCGTTCATGCCTGTCTTCCCATTCCTCACGCGCCGCAGTGTCTTTGCGATGTCGCTGTTCCTCGCTGTCGGCCCCGCCTGGGCCCAGACACTGCCTGACCTGCTCAAGCTCGCGATCGACAAGCATCCCCAGATCACTCGCGGCCGGGCGCTGTTCGACGCAACCGAGGAAGTGGTGAAGCAGGCCTACTCGCCGTTCCTGCCTCGTCTTGGTGTCCAGCACGACGAGGCGCGCTCGACGAATCGCCCCCTGGGGGTGTTCAACGCCCAGCAGACCCGTCAGACCGCCGCTTTTCTGCAATGGAATCTCTTCAACGGTGGCGGTGACCTCGCGCGGCTCAATGCATCGGAGCGTGGTCGCGACGCGGCGCGGGCGGAACTGGAGGATGCCCGCGAAGAACTGGCCTTCACCCTCACGGACTACTACGTGGCGGCGGTGATGGCAGACCGGCAGGTGCTCAACGCGAAGGAACTCGTGCGCGATCTTTCGGCTCTGGCAGATACGGTGCGGGCTCGTGTGGAGAGCGGCGCCAGCCCGGACAACGAGCTGTTCCAGGCGACGTCGAAGCTGCTGCAGGCGAAGAACCAGCTCGCCCTTGCGAGCGGCCGGCAGGCCGGGGCGCGCAACCGGCTGAGCGCCGTGGCCGGCACGCGGGTCAACTGGGTGGTCGATCCGGGTTTCAGTTCGGAAGTCGCCATGCGCCGCCTGGACGAACTCGTGTCGATAGCGACCGCAGCCAACCCCCAGGTGATCGCCGCGGAGTCGCGCGCTCTCGCCGCCGCCGCGGACACGCGGACCGCGCAGGCAGAGTGGCTGCCCAAGGTGCAGTTCGAGGCGCGCAAGAACCTCACGCTCGACGGGCCGATCCAGCTGCAGAGCGGCATCGAGCGCGAGAGCCTCGTCAGCATCACCTACGTGATTCCGCTTGGCGGGTCCACGTACTTCAAGTGGACCGAACTCAGCGCGAGAAAGGCTGCCGCAGACGCCAACGTGGAGTCCCTGAAGCGCCGCATCGAGGCCGAACTCGGCGAAACCCGCGAGATCCTGTTCGAGCAGCGCGCCATCGCCCGCCAGATCGAGGAACGCGTCGCGGCATCGGTGCGAGTCTTCGATGCCTATCGCCTGCAGTACGAGGCCGGCAAGCGGTCCCTCATCGATCTCATCATCGTGCGGGAGGACCAGTACGCGAGCCAGGAGTCCCTGATCCAGAACCTCGCGGAACAGCGTATCGGTACGGCGCGCGTCCACCGCAACCTGGGCCAGCTGCGGGCGGTGATTCTCGATCCGAACGCGGCACGCAAGTCTCTCGCCCAGCCGGAATCGGAACAGATCCGTGATCCCGCGGGTCGCGCCGCTCCCGTCGTCTCCGACGTCCTGCGCAAGGGCTGATCTGCCGTCGCGAGACAGCCCTCGCCCTGGCAGCCGTGCGCGCCCGACCTCTCAGCCCGATGCCGTGACGGGGCCGCAAGCCGCCCCGTAGTAGCATTCGTCCGGAATCAGTCGACGCGAGACTGATCGACTCCGGGGAGAGAGAACGTGGCGACGATGACGGGCGGGCAGGCAATGGCGGCGGCACTCGCCGCCGAAGGCGTGGAGCATGTGTTCGGCATCGTCGGGACACACAACTGCCCTCTGTACGACGGCTTGCACTCCACGCCCGCCGTGAAGGCGGTGACGGTCCGGCATGAGCAGGGCGCCGCGATGATGGCTGCCGGCTACGCCCGCGCCTCCGGCAAGATCGCCGCGTGCTTCGTGGTTCCCGGCCCCGGCCTCACCAACGCCCTAACCGGCATGGGGATGGCGTACTCGGAATCCACACCGCTCCTGATGGTCGGCGGCCAGAACAATCTGGCGCAGCTCGACCGCGAGGGAGCCCATTTCCACGAACTGCAGGATTCCCTCGCCGTCGCCCGTTCCGTCAGCGGGTACACGGCGCGTGTGGCCGCTGTGGCGGACGTGCCCAAGGCGGTCCGTGAAGCGTTCCGCATGATGCGCTCCCGCCGTCCGCGACCTGCGTACATCGAAGTCCCGCTGGACGTGCAGGTGGGCCAGGCGGAAGTCACCCTGCCCGCCACCGAAACGTATTCCCGCCCCGCTGCCGATCCCGATGCCATCTCGCGCGCCGCTGCACTCCTCTCGCGCGCCGAGCGTCCGTTCATCTACGCAGGCGGTGGTGTCGAAAGCGCCGGGGCCACCGACCTGCTCGCCGCCGTTGCGGAGAAGCTCGGCGCCCCTGTGGTCACCAGCGTGTTCGGCCGCGGCGCAATTTCCGACCGCCACCCGCTCGCACTCGGGGACGGCTGGGGCCGCCTGCCGCTGTACGAAGACCTGCTGGCGCAGGCCGATGCCGTGCTCGTCGTCGGCTCGCGCATCGACGTCGTCTCGGACGTCAACGTCGGCGCCAGATTTCCCTCGCGCATCGTGCAGATCGACATCGATCCGCTCGTGGTCGGGCAGCGGCGCCCGGTGGACGTGGGCATCGTCGCCGATGCCGCAGCCGCCCTCGCCTCGCTGTCCGCCGTACTGCCCGCGTCGACGTCGACGCGATGCTGGTTCGACGTGGAAGGCTTCCGCGCCCGCAAGCGCGCCTGGCTCGCCGAACGCGCGGGCCCGGTCCTGTCGATCATCGAGGATCTGCGCGCCTCGCTCCCCGACGATGCCATCGTCGTCGACGATCTCACCCTGGTCGGCTACTGGATGCCGATCATGTTCGACACCTACGAACCGCGCACCTCGGTGCATCCGGGCACGTACGGCACGCTCGGCTATGCGCTGCCCGCGGCCATCGGTGCGAAGCTCGCCTGCCCGCGTCAGACGGTCGTGTCCATTTCGGGCGACGGCGGCTTCATGTTCTCGCTGCAGGAACTCGCCACCGCGCGTGCGCTCAACCTCGATCTCGTGAACCTCGTCTTCAACGACAACGCGTTCGGCGCGATCCGCACCTACCAGGACCGGATGTTCGCCAGCCGCTACGTGGGCACCGAACTCGCCAACCCGGATTTCGTGAAACTGGGCGAGGCCTTCGGTGTGCAAACAGCGCGCGTCACCCCGGATGCCGTGGGCCGCGCGGTCCGCGAAGCCCGGGAACGAGGCGGCGTCTGGCTGATCGAAGTGCCTTTCGCCCCGCCCGGCACCGTAAATCTGGTGCCATGGATGCCCTGATCCTCCCTCGACCTCAGGTGGCAGCGGGGTCGCGAAGCCGCACTCCGTGAGATCGTCTCCCGTCACTGCTCTCGTCGATCTTCCTCTCGAACCGGGCGCTCCGGCCAGCCCGCGTGTGCGCCGCCAGTTTGGCGCACCCGTACGCTGGATCGTGGCGCGGGCCCTGGACGAAGTCCCCGGGGTGCTCGACGCCGCCCATGCAGCCTCGAGGGACGGCGCCTGGTGCGTGGGCTGGGTCCACTACGAAGCGGCGCCCGGGTTGAACGCCACTCTGGTTCCGGGTGTGCACGTTCATGCGCGCGAGCCGGGACGCGTGTTCGCAGCCTTCGCCGTCTTCACTGCACCGCTCGCCGACTCGGACGCGCCATCCGCAAACCCGTGGCGTGCGGGCCCGTGGCAGAACGACACCCTGCCCGTCGCGCGCCTGGATGCCCCCGCCGGGCCCGCGCTGCGCGACCGCATCCAGACGATCCGGGCCCGCATCCGCGAGGGCGACGTCTATCAGGTGAACCTCACCACGCCGCTCCGCTCGACGCTGTCCGGGGACCCCGATGCCTATTTCGCAGCGCTCACGCGGGCGCAGCCGCACGGCTACCTGTTCCGCATCGCGCACGAACTCGACGGCGTGCCGGAGCGCATCCTCAGCGTGTCGCCCGAGCTGTTCTTCCACTGGAAGGACAGCAGCCTCCGCACCCAGCCCATGAAGGGCACCGCGCCGCGCGGACGCACCCCTGAAGCCGATGCCGCGGCCGACCGCAGCCTGATCGAGAGCGACAAGGAACGCGCGGAGAACGTGATGATCGTCGACCTGATGCGGAACGACCTGTCGCGCATCGCGACGCTCGGGTCCGTGCGTGTGCCCCGTTTGTTCGAACGGCACGCCCTGCCGACGGTGTGGCAGATGACCTCCACGGTCACGGCCGATGTCCGTCCGGGCACGTCGCTGTCAGAGGTGTTCGGCGCGCTGTTTCCCTGCGGGTCGGTCACCGGCGCGCCGAAGCGCAGCGCGATGGGCCTCATCCGCCAGCTCGAAGAGGAGCCGCGCGGCGTGTACTGCGGTGCCGTGGGGATTCTCCAGCCGGGGGGCGAAGCCCTCTTCAACGTGCCGATCCGCACCGTGGCGCTCGTCGCCGACACAGGCGAGCCGGATCGCTGGCAGGCGCGCTGCGGCGTCGGCAGCGGCATCACCTTCGATTCCTCGCCGGACGGCGAGGCGCGGGAATGGCGCAGCAAGCTCGGCTTCCTGCAGCGTGCGGCCGAGCCCTTTGAACTGCTCGAGACCTTGCGCCTCGAGGACGGCGCGTGGTGGCTGCTCGATGAACACCTCGCCAGGCTGCGGCGGACCGCGGCCCGGTTCGGGTATGCGCTCGACGAGGAAGACGTGATGGCGGCGCTTGCCACGGTGATCTCGGCGAATCCCGCGGGATGCCATCGCGTTCGTCTGCTCGTCGGTGCTGACGGCGGTGTCAGGACAGAGGCCGCCGCGCTACCGCCGACAGCGTCACCGGTTCGCCTGAAGCTCGCGCCCGCACCGATGCCCGACGCCGATGACTTCATCCGGTTCAAGACCACACGCCGCGCCGCCTACGCCCCGTTCGCGCCCGACGCAGCGGATCGTGCGGCGGGTATCTTCGACACCCTCCTTCACAATTCGCGCGGGGAGCTCACCGAGACCACGTTCGGGAACATCGCGCTGCGGGTCGACGGGCAGTGGCTGACGCCGGAGGAATCCTGCGGACTGCTCCCCGGCGTCTACCGCCAGCGCCTGCTCGCCGAGGGACGTATCGCCGAGGCGGTGCTGGACCGCAGTGTCCTCGAACGCGCCGAAGCGGTGGCATTCCTGAACAGCGTGCGGGGCTGGCTCGACGCGGATCCCGATCATCTCCGGGCGCAGTGGCTCGCCCTGGCAGGCACCGCGACGCCATGAGAATCGTGCTCGACACGAACGCGTGGCTCGACTGGCTCGTCTTCCACGACCCGAGCATCGACCCGATCGAAGCGGCTGTGACCAACGGTGCTGCACAGATCGTGATCGACGGGCCGTGCGATGCCGAACTGGAACGCGCCCTGGGCTACGACCTCGGCCGGTATTCGCTCGCTCCACCACGCCAGGCCGAAGCTCTGCAGCGAGCCCGCGCGATCGCCGTTCGGGTGTCGACCGAGGGCGCCGAAGCTGCCCCGTCGTCGCTGCCAAGGTGCCGTGACCCCGACGATCAGAAGTTCCTCACGCTGGCACTGGTCGCGGGAGCCCATGTCCTCATCACCCGCGACCGGGCGCTCCTCGAACTCACGCGCCGGCGCTTCGCTCCCCTGCCGTTTCACATCGTCACGCCAGGCGCCGCAGCAGCACTGCTGCCCGCCGCCGTGCGCGATGCGCCGGCCTCCACTTTTCAGGACACACCATGAACGTTCGATTCGAAATCCGCGGCGAGTACATCCAGCTCGACCAGCTCCTCAAGGCCACTGGTCTCGTGCCCTCGGGCGGCGCGGCACACGCCGCCGTGACGGCGGGCGAGGTCTACGTGGACGGGAACCTCGAGACGCGCAAGCGTGCCAAACTGCGCCCGGGCCAGACGGTCCGGTGGGGCGAGGAAGTCATCGACCTCGTCGCCGAACCGTAACCGCCCGCCACCGGCGCGCGTTACGATTGCGCCCGCCCCCGACCTGCCGACCCGGACAGGAGGGCGGATTCCACCCCGACGTCGCATGCTGTCCGCGGCGCCAATACCCCTGGAGATGCATGATGTTCCTTCGTTTTGCTGCCGGCCTTCTGGCTGCCCTGCTCGCCTGGACCGCACCCGCCGTCGCTGCCGACGACGCCCCCAAGGTTCCCTCGAAGATCTACGCGGTCGTGTTCGGCGTGCTGTTCGACGCCAAGGGCGACGTCGATCAGCTTCGCATGGTGCGGGTGCTGGACATCCGCGAGGGCAACAAGGACGCCACCGATGTCGTCGTGCCGGACCGGTTCGTCACCGCCGTGCGCAAGATGCTCGCCTCCCCGCGATACAAGCCGAAGCCCGCCGATGTGAAGCCGGAGGAGATCTTCACCTACTTCTTCTTCGACCCGCAGCAGCCCGACCGCGCCAACCTCGATCCCCGTCCCAAGCAGCGCTGACGCCAAGCCGCGTTGCACCGACACCGCCGGTCCGGCATGGTCGCCGCCGGTCGCGATCGCGCGGGTAAAGCAGACCTTCCCAACTGGAGAACGCCATGTGGAGCGATTGGAAATCCCTGCTGCTGCCGCAAGTGAATCATCCCGTCGTCCAGCCGGGCAGCGGCCCGCGCGAATGCGGTGAGGCCGTCTCGGTCGACGAGGCCCTCGCCGCCGAGGCCGCGCGCTACGCCGCGCAGATGAACAACGACTTCGCCGCGATGGAAAAGCTCTACGGCGACGACCTCGTCTACATCCACTCCAGTACCGCGGTCGACACCAAGGCGAGCTTCATCGAGTCCATGCGCTCGGGCGCCGTGCGCTATCGCAAGATGACCCTCGGCGATGTCACGGTGCGCTGCTTCGGCGGTCTCGCCATCATCTCCGGTGCCGGCACGTTCGAGGTGACGGCGCGCGGACAGGACATGACGCTCGACCTGCTGTTCCACGCCATCTGGGCCAAGCGCGCCGGCGGACTCCAGTTCGTCTCGTGGCAGGCCACGCGCCTGCCCGCAAAGAGCTGACCGTCCGCGGATGGCGGGCGACTCCCCCGACGCGGCGACGCCCGCCTCCCCGCGCGAACTGTTCGTCGCCTTCACGAAGCTCGCCCTGCAGGGCTTCGGCGGCGTGCTGGCCGTGGCGCAGCGCGTACTCGTGGAGGAACGGCGCTGGCTCACCAATGCGCAGTTCGTGGAGATCCTCGCGCTTGCGCAGGTGCTCCCGGGCCCCAACGTGTGCAACGTTGCACTCATGGTGGGCGACCGGTTCTTCGGTGCCCGGGGGGCGTTCGCCGCACTCGCGGGCATGATGGCCGTGCCCCTCGTCATCGTCCTCATCCTGACCGCCGTCTACAGCCAGTACGCCGCCGACCCCGTGGTATCCGGCGCGCTGAAGGGCATGGGTGCCGTTGCGGCCGGCCTCATCGGCGGCACTGCCCTCAAGCTCATGGGTGCCCTGCGCGACAACCCGCTCGGGGTACCGGCCTGCGCGGTCTTCGCCATCGTCACCTTCGTGCTGATCGCCCTGCTGCGCTGGCCCCTGGCCGGCGTGCTGCTGGGTCTCGGCACGATCGCCTGTCTGTGGGCCGCCCACGCGCTGCGCAGTCACCGGGAGACGCCATAGCCATGGCCGTCGACTGGCTGGCCCTGTTCGGGCACTTTCTCGTGTTCTCGCTGCTGTCGATCGGCGGGGCCATCACCGTGGCGCCGGAAATGCATCGCGTGCTCGTGGATCAGATGGGGCTGCTGACGGACGCGCAGTTCAATGCCTCCATCGCGATCGCCCAGGCGAGCCCGGGGCCGAACATCCTGTTCGTGGCGGTGATGGGCTTCCAGGCGGCAGGCATGGCCGGCATGGCGGTCACGCTCACCGGCATCATGCTGCCGTCCACCACGCTCGCGCTGATGGTCTCGCGCTGGGGACATGCGCGACGGGAATGGCTCGCGGTGCGCGCGTTCAAGTCCGGCATGGCGCCGCTGGTGATCGGGCTCCTCGTGGCCACGGCATGGCTGCTGACCGTCCAGACACCGGGCAAGGGACACGTGCTGCTGACCATCGCCTCCGCGCTGATCGTCTGGAAGACTCGCCTGCATCTGCTGGCGCTCATCGCCATCGGCGGCGTGCTGGGTGCCTCCGGCTGGGTCTGACCTGATACGATCGGCCGACGGTGCGCGCCGCGCGCATCGCGATTCGAAATCGATTCTTTCGGGAGTGGTTCCATGGCAATGCTGATCGCTGGCCTCGTGCTGTTTCTCGGCGCGCACTCGGTGCGCATCTTCGCCGACGACTGGCGCAACGCACTC
>CAZEDA010000069.1:0-13220 GCA_964510915.1 uncultured Rhodocyclaceae bacterium
GTGTCGAACTGCCAGCGCACTTCGCCGGTCTTCGCGTCGACGGCGAAGATCGGGCCGCAGCAGCCGGACAGCTCACCACCGTTGGAACCGATCACGACCATGTCCTTCACGATCACGGGAGCGCCGGTGAAGCCCTTGTTGCCGCCTTCCACCGTGAGGATCATCTTGTCCCAGACCACCTTGCCGGTGTTCTGGTCGAGAGCGATCATGCGGCCGTCGGTCGTGCCGAGGTACACATGGCCATAGCCGATGGCGATGCCGCGGTTGTAGGGGTTGTAGAACGTGCCTTCGGAACGCTCCTGATCGAGCTTGGCAGCGTACTTCCACTTCACTTCGCCGGTGGCGCCGTCGAGGGCCCACACCTGACCGGACGCGCTCGAGTAGTACAGAACGCCATCAACGGCCAGCGGGAAGGACTGCACGCCGCGCTTGCTCGCGCTCGGCGTGTGCACCCATGCCACTCGCAGGTTCTTCACGTTGTTGGCATTGATCTGGCTGAGATCGCTGTAGTGCCAGGACTTGAACGAGCCGTGGTACATCAGCCAGTTGTTCGGATCCTTGTCGGCGTTGCGCAGACGATCGAAATCGACAGCGCTGGCCGAGGTCGCGATACCGAACAGTGCCGCAGCCGACAAGGCGGTCATCGCGCCTGCCAGTTTCGTGTTCCATGGTTTCATGACTCTCTCCCAATTTTTGCTCAGGGTTGATGGTAGTACTCGATCTTGTTTCCGATCACCGATGCGGATACGCAACGGAATGTCCCATGTCCGCATACCGGAAACTCTCTCGAATTTAGACGGAGTTCAGCGGAATGGCAAGGATGGAAACTTCCACGTGTCGACACTTTGTCCAGCCATGGGACGATCCAGAAATCGTCATGTGAAGCAAGCCCGTCCGCACTCGCCTGCGCCGAGGGGACGAAGTCCAGAGAGTTGTTGCGATGCGACATTTTCCATTCGTGTGGTGTGCCGTCGAGTCAAGTTGCCCGTCATGTTGCGTCGCATCAGCCTTGGACGATTGTCCAGCCGTAACCGTGATCGATTCCGGTGCATGTCCAACCGGTCGTGAATCGTCCGACAGCGCGGCGCCGTCGTTGCGGCCCCGGCCTAGAGCCAGCGCTTCTGGAAGAAGAATGCAGCGAGAAGTCCGCCGAGGACGAACATCGCCAGCAGCGTTCCGTGGAAGCCCCATTCCCAATCGAGCGGCGGCATGTTCCGGAAGTTCATGCCGAAGATCCCCGTGATGAAGGTGAGCGGCATGAACACGGCCGAGAAGACGGCGAGCACCTTCATGATGGTGTTGGTGCGGTTGCTCTGCGTCGACAGATACGTGGCGAGGGTGTCGGCCAGCAGCGTCTGGTAGGTCGTGACGCCCTCGATCACCTGTTCGATGTGGTCCTGCAGGTCGCGAAGGAACGGTTGCGTCGACGCCGACATCAGCGGGGACTTGAGGTGGCGCAGGCTCGCGATGACCTCCTTGACCGGCCACACCGCCTTGCGCATGAACAGGAGCTCACGCTTCAGCGCATGAAGCTCCGACAATGTCTGGGGACGGGGGCGAGTCATCACGGCGTCCTCCACTTTCTCGATGCGTTCGCCGATCTTCTCCAGCACGAGGAAGTAGTGGTCGAGCGTCAGATCGAGAAGGCAGTAGGCGAGGAAGTCGGGACCGAGCTTGCGCACGCGGCCGGCGCCCTGCCGGATGCGGTCGCGCAAAGGATCGAAGAAATCGCCTGCGCGTTCCTGGAAGGACAGCACGTAGTTCGCACCCAGCACCAAGGAGAGCTGCTCCACCTCCATCGCGTCGCGCTCCTTGTTCCACTCCAGCATCTTGAGCGCCAGGTAAAGATGGTCGCCGTGGTCTTCCATCTTCGTGCGCTGGTCCGTGTTGAGGATGTCCTCCTGCATCAGCGGGTGAAAGCCGAGAGCGTCGCCCAATCCTTGGACGACACCCGGTTCGCTCAGCTCGTCGATGTTCATCCAGGTGACGGTCGCGGTGGCCTTGAACTGCCGGCACTGGGAGGTGTCCTTCAGCGCGGACTCGGTGACATGATCGGCGTCGTAGTCCATCACGGTGATGCGGGAAGCGACGTTGCGGGTTTCGCCCACGTAGACCAGCGAGCCGGGCGGAAGCCCGGTCTTTGCTGAGCGCTTCTTCATCATGCGAGCCATGTCATGCCCTCCGTTGTGGCGCCAGTCGGTCGAGAAGCGCCAGCAGAGTGTTCCGTTCCGTCGGTGTGAGCGCCGCCGCGATGGCAGCCTCGTGTGCGCGGACGGCGGTCTTGGCCCGCGCGAGGACCGTGGCGCCCGCCGGGGTCAGCCAAAGGCCGTTCGAGCGCCGATCGGTCGGGGCATCGCGCCGTTCCACCAGCCCCCGGTCCTCGAGCTTGTCGAGAGCGGGTACGAGGGTGGACCGGTCGAGATGAGCAGCCTTCGCGAGCTGGGTCTGGCGGAGCCCTTCATTGGCTTCCACGATCACCAGCAGGGCGAAGAGGCCGGGCGACAGATTCAACTCCGCGAGGGCCTGATCGAAGTCCGCGAAGATCGCGATCTGTGCCAATCGTACGTGATAGCCCAGCAGGTCGGGCAGCATGCCGAGGGACACGGGGGCTTCGGGTGTCGGGCCCGCGGGCGAATCCGCGGCTCGGGAACGTCTTCGAGTGGCTTGGGTCATATCGTTTGACATCAAACAATGTGCTGACGATACTAAATGACTCGACCGCCTGTTCCAAGCGGCTTCCGTCCCTGACCGACAAGCTTGATCCATGTCCCACGTCATTCGCATAGAAGGGTCTTCCACCGTCGTCGACGCCGAGCCCGGCGATACGGTGCTCGATGCCCTGCTCATGGCCGGGGTCGGGTTCTCGTACAGCTGCCAGGCCGGCAACTGCGGCACGTGCCGTTGTGAACTCGTGAGTGGCGATATCCTCGAGCTCGAATACTCCGAGCACGCCCTGTCGGCCGAGGATCGGGCGAGAGGTGTGGTCCTGGCCTGCCGGACACAGGTCTGGGGAGATGTCACCGTGCGTCGCCTCGACGACGAGGAGTTCGTGGTGCACCCGTCCCGGATTCTCGATTGCCGCGTCGTCGCCGTGGAGAAAGCCACTCACGACATCTGGCGTGTCCGCCTCGACATCCGCGCAGGCGGGCCCTACGCGTTCAGCGCGGGGCAATACGCTTCCGTCGAGTTTCCGTTTGCGCGTGGCAAGGCGCGGGACTACTCCATGGCCAATGCGCCCTTCGAGTCGGGTATCGAGTTTCACATCCGGGAGATGCCGGGCGGCACGGTGAGCACGGACCTCGGCGGGAAGCTTGCCGTCGGCGACGCGGTTCGGGTTTCCGGTCCCTTCGGTTCCGCGCATCTGCGCGAGAAGCACACCGGTCCCGTGATTGCGATTGCGGGCGGGAGCGGACTTGCCCCGATCCGGGCCATTCTTGTCGCTCTTGACCAGCTGCTCGACGAACGCCCCGTGCACGTCTACGTCGGGGCGAGAACCGAAGCCGACGTGTATTGCGAAGACGAGATCCGTGGTCTGGCGAGGCTGCATCCCGACTGGCATGTGCACTGGGTCCTCTCGCACGGCGAGCCAGCTCAGGGGCGGGAGCGTCGCACCGGGCTTGTCACCGATGCGATCGCCCGGGACTTCCCGACTTTCGAAGGCTTCAAGGCCTACGTCGCCGGCCCCCCTGCCATGGTGGAGGCCGCGAGCGAACTCCTGCAGGCTCGCGGCCTGCCTCTGCGGGATCTCCACGCCGACGCCTTTTACCCCGCCGACCGTAACGCGAGTGCCCCATCCGAGGAGGTGTCGATCCCATGAGTGCAGGTTTGCTGGAAGGGCGCGTGGCGCTCGTCACGGGCGCCGCCCGTGGCATCGGTTTCGAAGTGGCGCGCATGTTCATTGCTCACGGGGCCAGTGTGCTGGTGGCGGATTCCGGGGCGTCCATCGACGGCGCCGAATCGGATGCCAGCAGCACGGCCGACGCCGTGGCGAAACTGGGGCCGAAGGCGTGGGGCTTCGATCAGGACCTCGCGGTGGACGGTGCGGCGGAGGCTGCGGTCGCCGCGGCGCTCGGGCACTTCGGCGCGCTCGACATCGTCGTGAACAATGCCGCGATTCTTCGGGACTCGTTCATCTTCAAGGCCAAGCGTCCGGACTGGCAGCGAGTCCTGGAAACCAATCTGCATGCGCCGCTGGCCATTCTCGCGGCGGCCACGCCCATCATGCGCGAGTTCGCCAAGCAGGGCCGCCCTCCCGGCCGCATCGTCAACGTGGTGTCCACCGCGGGCATCATCGGTAATCTGGGACAGAGTTCCTACGCCGCCGCGAAGGCCGGGCTGGTCGGCCTCACGCGCGTCGTCGCGATGGACCTCGCCCGGTCCGAGATCTGCTGCAATGCCGTGGCGCCTTTTGCGGCAACGCGTGTCACGGAATCCATCCAGCCCGCGAATGATGCCCAGGCCCAGTACAAGGATCGGGCGCTGCGCATCCCCGCGGCCTACGTGGCGCGCCTCCTGTCATTTCTCTGTTCCGGCGGCTGCACCTTCACCGGACAGCTGTTCGGCGTGCGCGGACGCGAAGTGTTCCTGTTCGACCAGGCGCGGCCGGGTGTGCGTGCCGTGAGCGACACCCTCGACCGACAGGATGCCCTCGCGCTCGGCGGTCTGCTGGAAACGGAATTCGCCGGTCGCCAGACGGATCTCGCCACCGACCTCGAACTGTTCAATACCGAACCTCTGCTCTGAAGGAGTTGCCCGCCATGTCCACGGTCACCACACCCGATGTCAAGACTGCCGCCGAACTGAAGGATCAGTCCGAGGAGTACCGTCTTGCCGTCGAGAAGATCGTCATCAGCCACGCCGTGAACGAACTGCACGGCGCCCGCGTGTTCGACGAGCCGGCCATCTCGCTGGCCCCGACCCCGTATGCGAAGTGGCTCACCTGTCGCGTGGCGATGGAGGAGTACCACCACCACGTGCGTTTCCGTGCACTGGCCGACGAGATCGGCGTGGCGCCCGAGCGGATGGATCCGACCGTGAAGCGTCCGCTGTCGATCTTCGAGTTCGAATTGAAGACGTGGCCGGAGTTCTGCGTGATCAAGGCCGTGGCGGACTATGCGGAAATCCTCCAGGTCGAGGACCTGCTGCACTGCTCGTTCCATCCGCTGCGCAATCTCGCCCGGATCACCATGCCGGAAGAGAAGTTCCACGCGAAGTTCGGCAAGGACTTCTGCCTGGAACTCATCCAGGCCGGCCGCGGCAGCGAAGTGCAGGATGCGCTGAACCGTTACTTCCCGATCACGCCCGCGTTCTTCGGCTCATCCAACTCCAAGAACAACGAGATGTTCCGCCGCCTGGGCCTCAAGCAGCGTTCCAACGACGAGATGCGGCAGGACTTCATGGGCCGGGTCACCGAGCTGATCGAGAAGGATTTCGGCCTCGTCGTGCCGCAGCTGCACTGACCGACCGCCGTCACCGGAGGCCTCGCGATGAATCGACCCGTGGATGCCCGCCTCGACCGGGCCCGCTACTACGAGCGGATCGGGGAGCACAAACTCACGCCGCTGTGGGAGCTCATGTCCGCCCTGGTGCCCGAGTCGCCACGGCCCGCGTGTGTGCCCCACCTGTGGCGTTATCGCGATATCCGGTCGCCCCTGCTCGAGTCGGGCACGCTCATCACCGCGCGGGAAGCGGTGCGCCGCGTGCTGATTCTCGAGAACCCGGGGCTGCCGGGCTCGTCGGCGATTACGCAGTCGCTGTATGCCGGGTTGCAACTCATCCTCCCTGGCGAGGTCGCGCCGAGTCATAGACATACGCAGACCGCCCTGCGTCTCATCGTCGAAGGCGAGGGCGCCTACACCGCGGTCGACGGCGAGCGGGTCACCATGCACGCCGGCGATTTCATCATCACGCCGTCGTGGACCTGGCACGACCACGGCAATCCTGGCGGAGAGCCGGTCGTCTGGCTCGATGGTCTCGACATCCCGCTGGTACGCTTCTTCGATTGCGGTTTCGCGGAGAACTATCCCGCCGAGACCCAGCCGGTCACGAGACCGGAGGGCGATGCGTTCGCGCGCTTCGGTGCGAATCTGCTCCCTGTGGACTTCAAGCCGACCCATGGCGCGTCACCGGTGTTCGCGTATCCCTTCGCGCGAAGCCGGGAGGCGCTCGTCCGCCTCGCTGCAGGCGGTCCGCCGGACGCCTGTCACGGCTACAAGATGCAGTTCGTGAATCCCACCACCGGCGGGCCCGCGATGCCGACGATGGGAGCCTGGATCCAGCGGCTTCCCAAGGGTTTCGCGGGCGTCCCATGCCGGAACACCGACGGCACGGTAGTCCACGTGATTGAAGGGCATGGTTCCGTGGAGATCGGTACCGCGCGCTTCGATTTCGTCCCCAAGGACACCTTCGTGATTCCCTCCTGGCAGCCCTGGCGTCTGGCTGCCGACGAGGACGTCTATCTCTTCAGCTATTCGGACCGCCCGGTGCAGGAAGCGCTGCGCATCTGGCGCGAGGAGCGACTCGCATGAACGATCGTCTGCACGGACTTTCCGCCGTTGGCTGGTTCACTGCCTGCGGCCTGCCGCTCGAGCCGAGCGACATCAGCGAAGCGCGCGGGTATCTCGATGCGCTGCAGATGCACTCGTCGGTGCGCATCGAGCCAGCGGCGTCGTGGACCCACGCGGAGCGGATCATCCGCAGCCCCGTCTGGGATATGTCGTGGTGGGAGCGCGAAGAGTCCGAGCGGCGGCGCCTGATGACGATGTGTGTTTCGAGGCTGGGCGAGGCGGCGGTGATCGAATCGCTGGACCTCGCGATCGGTCTCGAGCACGAGGTCATCCACGGGGCTGCGACACTTGCGGCGCTCCGGCTCGGCGTCGGGGACGAGGCACTGGTGCGGGCGGCTGCCGGCGCGGCCAGCATGGCGGCTCACGGTCGCGCTCTTGCGCAGCTCGCGCAGGTGGGGGACGACCATCTCTTCATGCGAAAATACGCACTGTTCGCGGGAGGTCGGTGGCCGCTCGGTCTGCTGGGCGGCGCGTTCCACCTCTTCTAGAGCGAATTCGATCGGCGTCGTCGTGAGAGCGGCGCCGGCGCCTGCCACGCTTCCAACCCATAGGTACGGATCCGCCCATGACGTTCCTGTTCGAACCGCCCGCGGTCACCTCGGTGCCGATCGTCGGCTCTTCCCAGAGCTTCCCCATCCGCCGCGTCTACTGCGTGGGCCGCAACTACGCGGCGCACGCCCGCGAGATGGGCAAGGACCCGGACAAGGAGCCGCCCTTCTTCTTCATGAAGCCGGCGGACGGCGTGGTCCCCGGCGGCGGCGATATCCACTACCCGCCGGGCACGTCCAACTACCACCACGAGCTCGAACTGGTCGTGGCGCTGAAAGGCGGCGGCCGCAAGATCCCCGTCGACAAGGCGCTCGACCTCGTGTTCGGCTATGCCATCGGTCTCGACATGACCCGCCGGGATCTCCAGCTCGCGGCACGAGATCTCGGCCGCCCCTGGGATTTCGGCAAGTCCTTCGACGAGTCCGCACCGCTCGGGCCCATTTACCCGGTGTCGTCGGTCGGTCATCCTGCCAAGGGCGCCATCGTCCTCGACGTGAACGGCACGGCCCGCCAGAAGGCGGATCTCGCCGATCTCATCTGGTCGGTGCCCGAGACCATCAGCTTCCTGTCCGACTACTACACCCTCGCGCCGGGCGACCTCATCTTCACCGGTACGCCGGCGGGCGTGGCCGCCGTCGTTCCCGGTGACCGACTGGTCGGCCGCATCGACGGGCTCGGCGAGCTGTCCGTTACCATCCTGCCGCCGCTCTGACCGGCGCCGGGTCGGCGCAGTCGCTTCCGGGCGACTCGCGACCCGATTCTCCGGGAGTCGGTTCCGGCACACATCAGCCGGACGAACTCCCGGTCCCTCCCAACCGCATTGCGAATACAGCCGTCATGGAAGCAGAAGAACAGACCCGCAAGACCTGGATCGAAGTCGCCCTGAACGGCCCCTGGGGTCCCAGGAAGCAGCCCCATGCACCATACACCCCCGAAAAGATCATCGAGGAAGGCATCGCGTGCGTGCGCGCCGGGGCTTCCGTCATCCACCTCCACGTCTACGACCCGGCGACGGGGCGCCAGCGGGACGACTGGGAAGGCTACGCCCCGGTGATCGCGGGGATCCGCGACCAGGTGGACGCGATCGTCTACCCGACCATTCCGTTCGGCGAGGCCGCGACCGCTCCCAAGGGCGCGGCGCGATTCCAGCATCTCGAGGAGCTCGGCAAGCGCGGGCTGCTGGAATGGGCGGCGATCGATCCGGGCTCCACGAACATCACGCACTGGAACGAATTGCAGGAAGACCGGCCAGGCTTCGTGTACGCGAATCCCGAACCGGAGATCCGCCATGCGCTCGGGCTGGCGAGACAGTACGCATTCCACCCGGCCTATGCGATCTACGAGCCGGGGTTTCTGCGGCTCGGCGCCGCGCTTCACTGGCGCTGCGGCTGTCCCACGCCGGTCTACCGGTTCATGTTCACCTCCGACTACTCCTTCGGCTTCCCGCCGGAAGATTTCGCTCTGACGGCCTATCTGCACCTGCTGGACCGCCTGGCGCCCGGCGCCGAGTGGATGCTCGGCGGGCTCGGAGTCGATGTCCTCCCGCTGGTGCCGCGTGCCGTCATGGAGGGCGGGCATGTACGAGTCGGGCTGGAGGACATGCCGCTGGGCACCGAGCGCTCGAATGTGGAACTGGTGGAGGCTGCCGTCGAGCGGGCGACCCGCATGGGCGCGGAACTGGCGAAGGCGTCTGAAGTACGGGCCGCTTTGAAGCCGCAGGAATGAACCCCGCGCGGTTATAATCGCGCCCCTTTTGCCAATCTTCTATCGAGGCGTCGCATGTCTGGCACTGCCATGCTCGGGATCACCCTTGGGGATCCATCCGGTGTCGGTCCCGAGATCACGGTGAAGGCCCTCGCCGAGATGACACCGGCAGACCGGTCCCGCTGCGCCGTCATCGGCAATCTCCGGCTCCTGCAGCGCGCGGATGCGCTGTGCAAGACCGGCCTCACCTTCGAATCCACGCTGTCGCCCGCTGCCGTCGGCTCGGTGCCGGTCGTCCACGTCCCGACCCAGGGGGAGGAGGATCTCCAGGACGGCAAGCTGTCGGCCGCCGGCGGTGAGGCTGCCTTTCGATATGTGGAACGCGCCGTGCGGCTCGCCCAGGCCGGCGACATCGCCGTGATCGTCACCGCGCCGCTCAACAAGGCGGCCCTCCATGCCGCCGGTCACCACTATGACGGCCACACCGAACTGCTGGCCACCCTGACCGACACCCGGTCGTCGTTCATGCTTCTCGCTTCTTCCAAACTGGCTGCCGTCCACGTCACGACGCACACGAGTCTGCGCAATGCCACGGAGCGCGCCACGATGCAGCGGGTCCTCGACACCATCCGCGCCGGGCACCGTCATTACGTAGGCCTGGGCTACGCCGACCCGCGCATCGCTGTCGCCGGTCTCAATCCGCATTGCGGCGAGGGCGGCATCTTCGGCCGCGAAGAGATCGACCAGATCGAGGGTGCCGTCGCCGCCGCGAAGAGCGAAGGCATCCGCGTCTCCGGCCCGATCTCGGGCGACACCGTCTTCTACCGGGCCATGAAGGGCGAGTTCGACCTGGTGGTGGCGCAGTACCACGATCAGGGCCACATCCCGACCAAGCTCATCGCCTTCGACGAGACCGTGAACGTCACGCTCGGCCTCCCCATCCGTCGCACCTCTGTCGACCACGGTACGGCTTTCGACATCGCGTGGACCGGCAAGGCCGATCACACCAACATGCGCGCGGCGATCGCGTACGCCCGCATGATGGCGGAGCGGCAGGCTGCCTGACCTCCGGTCCGCCACGACCCGGGCCCGCCTGGCATCCCCCACAGCATGACCGACACTCCACGGGTTCTCATCCTCGCGGACGACCTGACCGGCGCCATGGACGCCGCCGGCCCGTTTGCGTCCCGCGGACTCGCCACGAGCGTGGCGGCCGTGCCCGAGGATTGCGAGCCGGGCCGGTTCGCCAAGGCGTCGGTGGTCGCGATCAATACGGAGTCGCGCCACCTGCCGCCCGCCGAGGCGGCCGAGCGTATCGAACGGCTGTTCCGGCAGGTCGGTGGCGACAACTTCGGCATCGTGCTGAAGAAGGTCGACTCGACCCTGCGAGGCAACGTCATCGCCGAGACCGTCGCTCTGATGGCGGCGTCGCAGCGCCCCGCGGCACTTGCCTGTACGGCGTTCCCTGCGCAGGGCAGGGTGGTGAAGGGCGGGAGCGTCGTGGTCCACGGGGTGCCGCTGGCGCAGACCAGTTTCGCGACTGATGCGCTGTCTCCCGCGCTGGCGCAGCCGATCGACACCGCATTCGTCGAGGCCACGGGCGCGCCCGCGGCCGTCCTGAGTTCCACCGAACTGCAGCAATGTCCCGATGCCGGTCTGTGCGTGGTCGATGCGGAGAACGACGACGATCTCGATCGTGTCGCCGCTGCCGGCATCGCTGCGTCAGACAGGTTTCTTCTCGTGGGGTCGGCGGGGCTCGGTGCAGCGCTGTCTCGTGCGCTTGCGGTCGAAGGGGCCGCGGCCGAACCGCCCGCCGTGCTCGGCCGCATCGTGTATGTGGTGGGTTCGCGGGCGCCCGCCTCGCGTGAGCAGGTGGGCACGCTGGTGGCCGACGGTGCCCGGCTGGTCGAGGCGGTCAACGGCCGGCTGCGCAAGGAGCCCGTGCTGTCACCGGGTGCCGATGTGGTGCTCATGGCCGTGCCCGACCGGTCCGGCAAGGAAGGTGACGCGCAGGAAGTCGCCACAATGCTCGCGCGCCACGCCATGCGGCTCGTCGGCCCGGGCAACGCCCAGGCGATCGTCGCCACCGGCGGGGATACCGCCATCGCTTTTCTCCGCAACAGCGGCAATCCCGTGCTGTCCGTCGGGGGCGAACTGCTCCCCGGCATCGCGTACGCCCGCTTCATGATGGGGACACGTCCCGTCTGGCTGGTCACCAAGGCCGGCGGGTTCGGCGACGCCGACGCGCTTCGCCGGATCGGCCAGCGCCTGCGCGAAGGCGCGCCGGGCGGCGCATGAGTCAGGACCGTCCGGTCCCGGACGCCGCACGGCTCGATGCCTTCCTGCGCCCGCAATCCATTGCCGTCGTCGGTGCCGGCGAGCGGCCGACCAGCAGCGGTGGCGCCGTGCTTCGCAATATCGAGGCCGCGCGCTGGCCGGGCAGGGTGGTGCCCGTCAATCCGAAGGGCGGGGTGATCTTCGGTGTGCCCGCGGCGCGTTCGCTTGCCGAAGTCGTGCCGCCGGCCGATCTCGTCGCCGTCCTGGTGAAGCCCGAGAGCATCCTGGATGTCGTGCGCGAGGCGGCGCAGACGGGGCACAGGAATCTGCTCATCCTTCCCGGGGGATTCTCCGAGGCCGGCGAAGCGGGGCGCGCCCGCAATGAAGAACTCCTCGAGCTCTGTGCCGAACATGATCTGCTCGTCGGCGGCCCGAACTGCGCCGGCACCATCAATCTCATCGATGCCGCGGCGCCCTTCGCAGCGACGTTCTTCCGGGACATGCCTCGCGGCGGTCCGATCGCGTTCCTGTCGCAATCGGGCGCGATCATCGAGGAACTCATCGCGGCCAGTCATTCGCTGCGCATTCCGCTGGGGGCGGTGGTCTCCATCGGCAACGCACTGCATCTCGATCTCGCGACCTACCTCGAAGCGTTCGGACGCGACCCCGACTGCCGCGTCGTGCTGTTGTACGCCGAGTCGTTCGGCGATCTCGACCGGTTCCGGAAAGTCGCAAAGGCCGTGTCGGCCGTGAAGCCGGTGGTGGCGCTCATCGGCGGGCGCACCCAGGCCGGCCGCGACGCGGCGTTCCGCCATACGGGGTCGGTGGCGCTTGACGATGCCGAGGCCGAACGCTTCTGTCAGGACTGCGGCATCCTGCGGGTGAAGAGCCTGCGCGAACTGGAACTTGCGGCCAAGGCTCTCGCGGCATTCCCGGCTGGCGCCGGACGCCGCATCCTGGTGCTGTCCAACTCCGGCGGTCCGGGCGTACTCACGGCGGACGCCGCCACGCAGGCGGGCCTCGAACTCGCGGCCCTGCCGGCGGCGCTGGCGGATCAGCTCCAGGCCATGCTGCCGCCCGAAGCTGCCGTCGCCAATCCGATGGATCTCCTCGCCGACGCCCGCGACGATCGCTTCGGTGCCTGCCTCGATGCGATCCTGGCTTCGGCAGCGGGCTGTTTCGACCAGATCCTCATGCTGCACGTGGTGCCGTTCATGGTGGACGCCGCGCCGGTGGTGGACCGCATCATCGCCCGGGCTGCCGATGCCGGCTTGCCGATGATGCACACGATGATGGGAACACTCGAGCAGAAGGCGCAGTGGTTCGACGCCCTCGAACGCGCCGGCGTGCCGGCCTTCGGGGATGGCGAGGACATGGCTGCGGCCGCCGCAGCGCTCGCGCGATGGGCGCGGCTTCGCGCGACATCTTCCGCTCCGGTCGACAGGGAGAACCCGGCATGAAGCTCTACAACTATTTCCGCAGTTCCGCCGCCTATCGTGTGCGCATCGCGCTTGCGCTGAAGGGGCTCTCGTACGACTACCTGTCGATCCATCTCGGAAAGGGGCGTCAGTACGATGCGGACTTCGGGACCGTAAGCCCGCAGAACCTCGTGCCGGTGCTGGAACTGGACGACGGCCAGCGGCTCGTGCAGTCCCTCGCCATCATCGAGTACCTGGACGAGACCCAGCCCCAGCCTGCACTGCTTCCCCGCGACCCGATCGGGCGGGCGCGGGTGCGGTCGCTCGCCCAGTCGATCGCCTGCGAGATTCATCCGGTCAACAATCTGCGGGTGCTGAACTATCTCACCAAGACCCTGAGTGTCAGCGACGACCAGCGTCTCGCTTGGTACCGGCACTGGGTACTCACCGGGTTCCAGGCGCTCGAGGCTCGCCTCGCCGGCGAGAGCCAGACGGGTACGTGCTGTCATGGCGACGAGCCGGGGCTGGCGGACATCTGCCTCGTACCCCAGGTCGCCAACGCCCGCCGCTTTGCCGTGGACCTCGACGCATTTCCCACGATTGTCCGCATCGATGCGCATTGCCGTTCGCTGCCGGCGTTCCGGCAGGCCGCCCCCGAGAACCAGCCGGACAGCGAATGACGTCCCGGCCGAAATCATGACCGGCA
>CAZEDA010000070.1:0-13215 GCA_964510915.1 uncultured Rhodocyclaceae bacterium
TATTTGGCGCTGCCCTTCAGGGATTTCCGCATCCAGAATTCGAGAGGAGTTTTTTAGCCGAGGCTAGTAGTTCGTGGACCCGGGCTAACTGCATGCAACGGGGTCAGGTCTTTCAATCCATCACTATCTGGCGTAGCATCTACCCATGTCCCGCCCCGTGCGGAACTCGGCAGAGGAGGTGCTGCAATTGTCTACTGAACCTCGATCGGAGTCGCTTCATCTAGTCGCTGCCAGCCTGGATGCCGACCACAAGCGTGATAGAGCATGGGATGCGCGCGCGGCGCGGCGGGATGCCGAGATTGAGTCCGCACAGGATGCTGTCGTCTCGGGGCCAGATGTTCTGGCCCGCTTGAGAGCAGAGCTCAATTGACTTACTCGCCTCTCAGGTACGCGGATCAAGGCTGTACGGAGGCGTTCCGGCGCTTTCGGCACGGATCGTACGGGGCCGGTCTTTCGTTCCACCATCTGCAGACGTCCCACTCTTTCGTGTTTCGCCCCCCACACTCCGAGCGCTCGACGCTCTGCCAATTATCGACTTCGGCGGTTACCGCTATTTCGACACCCACCTAGGTTCATGGCGGCCCGTTCTGGCGCCTTTCGGCATGGGATATCTTCAATCTGCATTCTCCCGTCTGAGCCGGCGAGGCGCCGGGTGCGTTCAGACTAGGAAGTGCCGGCCTACGTTTGGGGTACACATTGCCGACGCCACACCGACCAGCGAATGGGCGGTGCCATCTGCCCGGTACGTCGAATCCGTAGGTCATCCGTAGCCGGGTCTGCCTTACCTTGGAGTGGCTGTCCGACCACCACCAAGAAGGAGACCCGCCATGTCACCAGGAATGATGACCACAGGTGTTCTGCTGTCCGCGCTCGCTCTGCCCGCCGGTGCCGCCGTCATCGCGCCGGACCAACCGGTGAACGGCATCAGTCAGGCCGATCTGTCCGCCCGCTGGTGGCAGTGGATGGTCAGCTACCCGGCGGCGACCAACCCGGTACTCGACACCACGGGCGCCAACTCGGCGCTGGGCTCGGACCAGACTGCCGTCGCGCATCCGGGCGTGTTCTTTCTGGCAGGCAACTTCTCGGGCTCGGAGACGCGGACCGTGACGATCCCGTCCGACCAGCACGTGTTTCTGCCGTTCGTGAACACGGCGTCGTTCATACCGTTCTTCGGAGCCGACGAGGCCGCCATCCGCGCGGACGCAGCCGCGACCCTGGGGACGGTCTCGGGTCTGTCGGTGAAGCTGGACGGGGTGGACCTCCCGCTTCCGGCCTCGGCGCCGGACCTCGGCGGCTACCGGCAAAGCTCTGCCGTGTTTCCGCTGACCTTCGGCGCAAGCAATGTCTTCGGCGTGGCGGCGGGAACCTACGACAGCGTGGCCGACGGGTACTGGCTCGCGCTGGAGCCTCTCGCGCCGGGGCAATACACGCTTTCCTACACGGCCAACGCATCCGGGACGCCGCCAGGCTACCCGGCGTTCAGCCTTACGCAGGTGTACGAGATCACCGTTCCGGCGCCAGTGCCGGAACCCGGTACCTGGGCCCTGATGATCGGCGGGCTCGCGGTGCTGGGCGCGTCGGTACGCCGGGTGCGGGCCATCCGGGAAACCTCGACGCCGTGATCCCGCTGCCCCTGTAGCCCGGACGAGGGTCGAACGGCCCGACTCCGGGTCACGTCCCGGTCAGAAACCGCCGCACTTCCCTCAGGCCCAGACATCCGCCACCCCATTGCGGTGACGGTGCGGGCACCTTCACGCCGCCGCCGGCTATCCACTGCATCCACCGGGCACGCCGTCCTCGTATCATCATTTCCGTCGCGCCGCGCCAGCGGCTCTTCCTCCGGCCTTCCGGTTCGAGTGGGGAATGCCGCCGACCGCGGATGGAGTGCATTCATCGAGACACGGCGCTTCTGTCATGACGTTCTGGGGCCCGTGCCGTCCTGACTCGCAGCTACCTTCCCGGGCGTCGAGTCGACCTCACCCCTCAACCTCGAAGGTCCGAGACACATGCCAACAGCACTGCTCCCTCGTCATCCCGTCCCGTCGCTCAATGTGCCGCTCGTGGGCGGTGGCCGATTCGTCCTGGGGGCAAGCCCCGGCGAGCATTTCGATCTCATCGTCTTCTATCGGGGGCTGCATTGCCCGATCTGCGCGAAGTACCTGCTCGAACTCGAACGGCTCTCGGGTGAGTTCACCGCCAGAGGCACGCAGATCGTTGCGGTGAGCAGCGACGACGAAGCGCGCGGCAGGGAGATGAGCGACAAGGTCAAGGCTGCCGGCATCAAGTTCGCCTATGGCCTGAGCCTTCGTTCCGCGCGGCAGTGGGGTCTGTATGTGAGCACGTCCCGCGGCAAGACTTCCATCGGCATCGAGGAACCCGCGCTCTTCAGCGAACCCGGCGTCTTTCTCGTGAGACCCGACAGCACTCTGTACTACGGCTCGGTCCAGACCATGCCGTTCGCCAGGCCGCAGTTCCAGGACCTCGTCACCGCGATCGACTTCGCGATCACGAAGAACTATCCCGCTCGCGGAGAGTTCACGGGAGAGGTGTAGAGGACCGCCTTCCGTAGCCCGGACGAGGGCCGAACGGCCCGACTCCGGGTCACGTCCGGATCAGGAACTGCAGGAAAGCATCGAACACCCCGCCCGCTGCCGCGCCCAGTCGGGGCGCTTCTCGGCGTAGGCCTCGCGACCGGGCTGCTCGTCGTAAGGCCGGCGCATCACGTCGAGCAGTTCGGCGATGCTCGCATTGTCGCCTTCGGTGGCGCGATCGATCGCCTGCTGCGCGAGATAGTTGCGCAGCACGTACTTGGGATTCACCGCGAGCATGGCGGCGCGGCGCGCGCTGGGATCGGGCTGGTCTTCGCGCACACGCGCGGCGAAGGTCTCGAGCCACGCCATGAACTTGGGCTCGAAGCGCTCGCGCTTGGCGTCGTCGTAGAAGGCTTCGCTCAAGGGCTCGACCGAAGGCGCATCGATGTTCACGTCCGCCAGCGCGCGGTGGAAGATGGTCATGTCGACTTCGGCCTCCTGCAGAAGGTCGCGCAGCGCTTCCACGTGCGCCATGTCCTCGTCGCGGCATTCGCGCAAGCCCAGCTTGGCGGCGGTGTGGCGTCGCTCGTCTTCGGTGAACACGTCGATGAAGCGCTGCAGTGCGGCCTCCAGCGGCTCCGTGGCCGGCATCACGGTCGCCAGTGCGGTCGCGAGCCGACTCAGATTCCAGTAGGCGATGCGCGGCTGGTAACCGAAGCGGTACCGCCGTCCCTGTGCGTCGGTGGTGTTGGGGGTCCAGTCGAGATCGTAGTTGTCGACCCAGCCGTAAGGGCCGTAATCGATGGTGAGGCCCAGGATCGACATGTTGTCCGTGTTCATCACCCCGTGCACGAAGCCCACGCGCATCCAGTGCGCGACCATGCGCGCCGTGCGCTCGCACACCTCGGTGAACCATCGTGCGCGCTGCTCGTGCTTGTCGGCGACCTTGTCCGGGTCGCCGAGCGCCGGAAAGTCGCGACGGATCGTGAAGTCGATCAGCTTTTCGAGAAGGGGCAGGTCATCGCGGGATGCCGGCAGTTCGAAGTTGCCGAAGCGGATGAAGGACGGCGCCACGCGGCACACGATGGCGCCTGGCTCCGGCTCGGGATTGCCGTCGTAGAACATGTCGCGGATCACGAGGTCACCGGTGCCGACCAGACTCAGCGCGCGTGTGGTCGGCACACCCAGGTGATGCATCGCCTCACTGCACAGAAACTCCCGCACGGAGGATCGCAGCACGGCTCGCCCGTCGGCAGTGCGGGAATACGGCGTGCGTCCGGCGCCCTTCAACTGCAGCTCCCAGCGTTCGCCTGCCGGGTTGATCAGTTCGCCGAGCGTGATCGCGCGGCCATCGCCGAGCTGGCCCGCCCAGTTGCCGAACTGATGGCCGCCGTAGTTGGCGGCGTAGGGCTGCATGCCGGGGAGCAGTTCGTTGCCGCCGAACACGCTCGCGAACGTCGGGTCCTGCGTGAAGGCCTCGTCCATGCCCAGCAGTGACAGCACTTCCTTCGACCACGCCAGCAGGCGCGGCGCGCGCACGGGCGACGGTTGTACGTGGGAGTAGAGGGCGCCGTGTACCTGGCGCACGCCAGGGCGGGTCTCGGGGTCGGCGGGAAGATCTCGAACGAAGGCGTTGTCGAACCTGAGGGTCTGCATGGGGGCTTCCGGTGAGGCGGGGACTTCTGCAACTCAGTATAGCCGCAGTGTCACCCCCGACCGCCTGCGCAGTCCCTCGCTAAGCGGCGTCGGCGTCCTCGCCGCGGGAGCCGAGTTCACGCAGCCGCTCCGCCAGCGCCTCGCTGTCTGCGTTGGGCTTCATGGAGACAACGATGGACAGCGTCTGGCGCAACTGCCGGAAGACCGCCATGCCCTCGCCCGGCCGGCGCAGGGCCAGATGGCAGCGCATGAGTCCCTGATAGAAGGTCTCCGCCAGTTCGTCCGTGGCGACCCCGCGGCGATAGCAGGCGATCGCGTCATCCCATCGACCGGCCTGCTCGTGGCTCGCGCCGACGCGCTGGACGGTGTCGCAGAACGCCGCGCGCAGACGAGTTCTCGCCACGGTGCTCCAGTCCGACTCGGTGTCGGTCGGCAGAAAAGTCCCGCCATAGAGCCGCAGGGCGCGGGCGGAGGTGGATCGAAACCAGGGGGAGTCCGGTGACGCGGCGGCAAGGTCCTGCGTGGCCGCGTCGAAGGCCCAGGTGTCCACCCAGCACAGCGTGGCATCGAGGCTCACGTGCTCGTCCTGCACGACCACGGCCCGGGGGATGCCGAGGATTTTTCGCAGTCGTACCAGGGCCACTTCCAGCGCGCCCAGGCTGCCGTCGGCATGGGCCGGGCTCCAGACCTCGCGTGCGAGGAGGGCGAGCGGCACACCGCGACCGCCCCTCGCGATGATGGCCTTCAGCAGCGCGAGCGGTCGGCGTGGCGGCTTGCCGGGAAACGGAATCGGGTGACCGTCGCGTTCGATCGTGAAGCGACCGAGCGTGACGATGCGGATGCGCCAGGGCCAGTCCTCGCACTCCGGTCCCGGGCCCGGCCACCCGAATCGTCGGATGAGGCCGGCCAGGTGATCCCCATGTCGGGCCCGGGCGAGTTCGACGGCAAACAATCTCTGGTACGGACGAAAGCAGCAGCGGCTCAGAAAACGGCAACGCGCCAGCGCCGAAGGATCGAGCGCCAGATCTGCCGCTGCACGGTAGCGGTCCGACTCCGTGTCGAGCGCGAAGGCGCAATCGAGCAGTGCGCATTCCGCCTGCCCATGCGCGGATACGGATATCTCACGCAGTCGGTCGAGCGAAGCCCGCACGGCGGTGTGCTGACCGGCCTCGAAGGCAACCGTGGCATCGACGACGAGGGACAGCACCCGCGCGAACGACCAGTCGAGCGATTGCGATGTGGCGAGCAGCGCCGGTGCGCCGACTCGCGCTGCACGGATGTCGCCGCCGTCGAGCGCGAGCAGCACGCGCAGAGCCGACTGCCACCAGGCCGCGAACTCATCTCCTGCAGCACCGATAGCGTCGAGCTGAGACAGCGCGGTGGCCAACCCGCGACCGTGGGACTCCGCCGCGTGCACCAGGCCGCGCAGGCCGGCGACGGTGGCGCGAGTCGCGTTCTGAGCGCGATCCGGCGTGCGTTCGAGAGATTGCTCGGCGAGGTCGCAAGACTCGAACAGCGCGCGATGGTCGCCAGCAACGTAGTGATGCCAGGCAAGCAGCGCGTACCACCTTGGTGGTATGTCGGGGTGTGTGGCCGGTTCGTGCAGCAGTGCCGAGGCCTGCACGAGGATGGCGGGGAGGCCATGGGTCTCCCCCGTCTGCGTAACGGATTCCAGCGCATTCCCCAACGAGAAAAAGGCGGCGCCGGCACGGGTGTGCGCGACGCCGTCGTCAGGGGGAGAGAGCAGAGAAAGCAGAGTTCTGCCGGGATCGCACTGCCTTGCCGAATCCATGGCCGTTAACGCGCGCTTTCGCGCGCCTTTTCATGAATGTCAGGCAGCAGTGTGGACGGGGCCGACCTACAAATAGGTTACGGATAACGAAGCTTTGTCATGTCGGCCCCGGTGACTCACCGGCCTGCGGTCTGCGAAGCGGTGTCGGGACGATCCGGACCCCAGTCACGAAGGTGATCCTTCAGCAGGGCGCGTTCCGGGCGCAGTACCACTTCCGGCGTGGGGTCACCGCTGGGCTTTGCATCCCACTGCCGGTTGTTGTCGGCATAGATGTCGGTCTGATTGCGAGACCGCACCACGGGACCGAAGGTCCCCGAGGAGGGCGCATCCCAGTGACGTTGCAGATCGTGCTGAATATCGTCGAGACTGCGGGTGCGGATGTTCCCCTCTGCCGAGGTCGTGGCGGAGCAGGTGAGTGCCACTGCAGCGGCCGCGAGAATCGGGATGAGTCGATTGACCATGTTGAAGCTCCTTGCAGGAAATGAAGTTGCGCACGACACGTTCGTCACGCGCACCGCCGGAGCCGCATGGCTTCGAATGAAGGCCGTGTCGGTCTTTCCGGCGTGCCGATGCACTTTGCATTTGCCCTGCATACAGTTGGCTTACAGGATGGGGCGTCGGTCCTACCGATGCCTTACCGATGACATCTGCAATTTCCAGAAGTGGTGACGCTGCGGCCTGTCGCGTTTCGCGCGTGCGCAGAGATGCGCGTAGACCAAAGGTGGTATTGACGGCGAGGCGGGCAGCGCTCGCCGATGCGAAGACACCGCAGTCTTGCCGCTCGCGCGAATCCGGCTAAAATCCTTTGCCACAGAAAAGCGGCGCCGCAGACCGCTACTGATATTGAACAACGCAACAAGAGAGACCGCCATGTTCCTTCGCTCGATCGCCGCAGTCGGTGTGGTCGCCCTTCTGGGTGCCGCGCCTCATGTTCACGCAGCAACCTTCTCCTACGCCGCGACCAACAGCACCGGCTTTTCCGCCGCGCAGCTCGCCGCCGGCCAAGTGTCCTTTTCGGACGCCGACCTCGAACTCGGGGGCGGCGTTGCGGTATCCGACCTCCGCGCCGCGCTCGGGCCGACCGCCCCCGAGATGCGTGCCGAGGCGCAATCTCTCTACGGCATCAATCGGGTTCTGGCGAGCAGCAATACGGCGGTCATCAGCGAGGACGATCGCGCCAACGGGATCGGCGGGCCCTTCGCCATGGGCGTGTCCATCTGGGCCGATACGTTCACCATCACCGGCGGAACCGGCACCGGGACGGTTTCGCTGAGCGCCGGCGTGACAGGCCAGTTCGGCAACGGGTACGGCGCCGAGGGGCTCTACGCACTGGCTGCAGCGTCCGAGGCGGAAGCGGGAGCCATCCTGGGTGACCCCATCGGCGCCATCCTCGGCGACGCGTTGCCCTCGCCGATCCTCCTCGTGCATCAGAGCACCACGGCGCCGCAGTACACGGCTGACGGCGAACGGGTGGCGCCTGGCAGCGCCTTCGGCCGCACCGTGATCGGCACTTACGAGTTCACGTACGGCCAGCCTTTCGTGCTCGTGAGCATGCTGGCGGGGTTCGCCCACGACTTCGGGTCGCTGTCCGCGATGCAGTCGGCGGTGTTCGGCCTCACCGTTACCGGCAATGCCGCGGCGGTGGTCCAGACGGAATCCGGCGTCGCCTATCCCCTGGCCGCCGTGCCCGAGCCGGAAACCTACGCGCTGTTCCTGGCCGGTCTCGGCCTGCTGGGTGTGGCGGTACGCCGCGCCCGGGCCTGACGGGTCCTGATCAGACCACCGCGAGCGACGTCGGTCCTCGCGGTGGCGGGAAAGCGGCATCGATCTCCCTGAGATCCGTTGCCGTGAAGGAGAAGGCGGTCCGGGTGAAGTTCTCCTTCACGTGCGCCGGATTCACCGCCTTCGGAATGGCGATCACATCCCCATCCCGCATGACCCAGGCCAGCGCGGCCTGGGTGGCAGTCACGCTGTGGCGGGCGCCAACGCGCTTGAACACGGCGTGGCCCGCCAGAGCCCCCTGGTCGATCGGGCAGTAGGCCATCAGCGGCATCCTGTGCTGCCGCATCCACGGCAGCAGGTCGAACTCGATCCCTCGCTCACCGGCGGAGTAGTACACCTGATTGGTGGCGCAGACCTCGCCGCCCGGCACCTTGGCCAGGCGCTCCATGTCCTTCGCGTCGAAATTGCTCACGCCCCAGTGGCGGATCTTGCCCGTCGCCTTCAGCCCCTCGAAGGCTTCCACCGTCTGCGACAGCGCGTGGGAACCCTTCCAGTGCAGCAGGTAGAGATCGATGGTGTCGAGCCCCAGGCGGGCGAGGCTGCGCTCGCAGGCGGAGGCGGTGCCCTTGCGGCTGGCGTTGTGCGGGTAGAGCTTGCTCACCACGAACACGTCGGCGCGCTTCAGCGTGCCTGCGGCAAACGCCTCGGCCAGCGCGGCGCCCACCACTTCCTCCGCGCCGCCTTCGCCATACATCTCGGCGGTGTCGATCAGCCGGCAACCCAGGTCGAGGGCAAGGCGCACGGCAGCGACTTCCTGGCGGCGCGACCTTGCGGTCTCGCCCATGCGCCAGGTGCCGATGCCCAGCGTGGGGACGGTCTCGCCGGTCGGCAGTCTCGTATGTGTCTTCATCGTCTCTGTTGCAGTTTGCCGGGGCGGTTGGCGACAGCCGCGGGACGCGGCGTCGTCGCGCACGTCGGCTTCATCGCCAGGATCATTGTCGCGCACTTCGCGTACACGGTTTCCCACTTCCGCATGGACAGCGAAGACGAGTCATTCGTGCCCATGTCGCGGACCGGTCCGGCCGCGGGACCGGTCTCTCTCTCGTTGTGGGCGGCGCGCGCAAGCGGGTACGATTCCCCGTTCGTTCCGGCCTGGCGCGTCCCGGTGCCGCCGGCAAGCCGCTCCTTCACGTACATCACAGGATGCCCCCATGCCTGAAGCCTTCATCTGCGCCGCGCTGCGCACTCCCATCGGTCGCTATGGCGGCTCCCTCTCGAGCGTCCGTCCCGACGACCTCGCGGCCGTGCCGCTGAAGGCCCTCATGCAGCGCCATGGCTCGGTGGACTGGGCGGCGGTGGACGACGTCGTGTTCGGCTGCGCGAACCAGGCCGGGGAGGACAACCGGAACGTCGCGCGCATGGGGCTCCTGCTGGCGGGGCTGCCCAAGGAGATCCCGGCCTCCACCATCAACCGGCTGTGCGGGTCGGGCATGGACGCCGTGGGGATCGTCGCCCGGGCGATCCGTGCCGGCGAGATCGAGATGGGCATCGCCGGTGGCGTCGAGAGCATGTCGCGGGCCCCGTTCGTGATGCCCAAGGCGACGAGCGCCTTCTCCCGCGAGAACGCGGTGTTCGACACCACCATCGGCTGGCGCTTCGTGAACCCGGTGATGAAGCAGATGTACGGCACCGACTCCATGCCCGAAACGGCCGAGAACGTCGCGGCCGAGTACGGCGTATCGCGGGAATCGCAGGACGCCTTCGCGCTGCGGTCGCAGGCGAGAGCGTCGGCCGCCCAGGCGAACGGGCGCCTCGCGCGCGAGATCGTCCCCGTCACGATTCCCGCCCGGAAGGGCGACCCCGTGGTCGTGGATCGCGACGAGCATCCGCGTGAGACGACCCTCGACGCGCTCGCGAAGCTGAAGCCCATCGTGAAGCCCGACGGCACCGTCACGGCGGGCAATGCCTCCGGCGTGAACGACGGGGCGTGCGCGCTGATCCTGGCGAGCGAGGCTGCGGCCCGCAAGCACGGGCTCGTGCCCATGGCCCGGGTCGTCGGCGTAGCCACCGCGGGATGCGCGCCGCGTGTGATGGGCATCGGCCCCGTGCCGGCCAGCCAGAAGCTTCTCGCCCGCCTCGGGCTCACGGTGGACCAGATCGACGTCGTCGAGCTGAACGAAGCCTTCGCGGCCCAGGGGCTCGCCGTGGTGCGCGAACTGGGCATTGCGGACGACGACCCGCGCGTCAATCCGAATGGCGGCGCGATTGCCCTGGGTCACCCGCTTGGCATGAGCGGGGCGCGGCTGGTCGCGACCGCCGCCCACGAACTCCTGGCGCAGAACCGGCGCTACGCCCTCACCACCATGTGCATCGGCGTCGGGCAGGGCATCGCTGCGGTGATCGAGAGGGTCTGATCGAAGGCAGGGCCGCGCCCGCGATCCGGCGTCGTTCGGACAGGGTGCGGTTCCCGGCGTCGTCAGGCGCTGACGCTCAGTGACGTGCTCGCGGGGCCGGGCCACGGCCGGGAGCCCTCGCAGCGCTGCCTATGCCGTATGAGTTTCGTCGTAACGCGCTGATCGCTCGGCGAAACGCGGCGAAAGCCGATTCTTCGCGCAGGATCGGATTTCTCCTCTGAGGGTCCGAGCAAATCTGATTCGAGTCTGCTTTGCTGCGGCGCGGTCGGGGGCCAAACCAGCCCTGCCTTCCATTCCATCGGAATTTCTCGTGCACGGTTCTCGCTACCTTTTCGGGCAGCAGGCCCCGGGGGGCCGGAAACCAGCAGGGAGGCGATCATGGCCGGAATCTTCGTAAGCTATCGGCGCAGCGACACCACGGGATACGCAGGGCGGCTCGTGGACGAACTCGAGCGCCAGTTTCCCGGGCACCAGCTGTTCCGGGACGTCGAATCCATCGAGGCAGGTTCGGATTTTGTCGAGGCGATCGACCGGGCGCTTCAGGCGTCCTCGGCGTTGCTGGTTCTCATCGGGCCGCGCTGGCTCGACGCGGTGGATGCCAACGGCAAGCGCCGCCTGGAAGACGCCAAGGACTTCGTGCGGCTCGAGATCGCCGCGGCGCTGCAGAGTGGCGTGAAGGTGATCCCGGTTCTCGTCGACGGGGCGCAGATGCCGGCCGAGGAGAAGCTGCCTGCGAATATCCAGCGGCTCGCTCGCCGTCAGGCTCACGAACTCACCGACCGCCGCTGGGACTACGACGTGGATCAGCTCTTCGACCAGCTGGGCCGCATCCCGGGCATCGAGCGCGAGCGTCCTGAAGGCGCCGAGATTCCGGCAGCCCGCCGTGCCCCGGCGCGGGCGAGCGGCACGTGGCTCAAGGTCGGCGCCGGTGCGCTCGCCACCATCGTGGGTCTTGGTCTGTTCGGGTTCTTCTCGGATTCGCCCACTGCCCCGACGCCGGTATCGCAGAGTTTTGCACCCGAATCCGTGGCACCGGCCGTCGTACCTCAGGAGGAACCGTCGCGACCGGCGGTGCCCGCCGCGGCCCCCACGCCGGCGACGCATCAGGAGCCGGCGGCCCGGCCTGTCGCGCTGCAGGTCTCCGCGCCGTCGGCGACGCTTCCGAACGTGGCCGGCCTGTGGCGCTCGACGCAGGGCGACGGCATCTACTTCGAACAGGACAAGCAGGAAGTCGCCGTGCTGGCCGGGGACGCCTCCGCCAACCACGGCTTCATCGGCGGAGGTACCATCCAGGGACGGCAGGTGGTGCTCGCGCTCACGCATCTGCAGAGCGGCGCGCCGATCCGCATGGAGCTCGACGTCTCTCCCGACGGGCAGCGCATGACGGGCGTGGGCACCGTCGGCGGCAACGGTCATCAGGAACGCATCATCCTCGTGCGGCAGTGAGCGCGCGAGGCTCCACGAGATGTGACAACCCCAACACGGAGGAAGCGTCATGGCGAAACGAGCGGTCTTGATCGGCGTGAACCGGTACCGGATGCCCGGTGCCGATCTGCGGGGCTGTGTGAACGACGTGGTCAACATGACCAACGTGCTCACGCAGGTCTACGGGTTTGCCAAATCGGACATCGTCACGCTGACGGATTTCGCGGCCACCAAGAAGGCGATGCAGGCCGCGATCCGCGCGCTCGTGACCAGCGGACGCAAGGGCGACGTGCTGTATCTGCACTACTCGGGGCATGGCGCCAACGTGCCCGACAAGAACGGCGACGAAGCCGATGGCCGCGACGAAATTCTCTGCCCGACCGACCTCGACTGGAAGTCCCCGCCCACCGACGACTGGCTGCGCGCGACCTTCAACCGTCTCAAGGCCGGCGTGAGTCTCACGGTGGTGATGGACTGCTGCCACTCGGGCACCAACACCCGTGCGCTCCTCCCGCCAGACGCCCCCTCCATCCCGCGCTATCTGCCCAACCCGTGGGACCTGATGGCGGTGGAATCCGGACGCAAGCTGCGCGGCGCGGTGCGCGTGGGCATGCACGCTGCCAGCAGGGCGGCCCGGCGCCGCAGCGACGTGGTGAACGTCGACATCCCGGAAGTGCTGGTCACCGGCTGCCGGGATACGCAGACCTCCGCGGATGCCTTCATCGGCGGGTCCTTCAACGGCGCGCTCACCTACAACCTGGTCGCCGCCATCAAGGAGAAGAAGGGCAACCTCACTTATCGCGATCTGCACACGCTCACCAAGGCGAAGCTCGCCAAGGGCAAGTTCGACCAGGTGCCGCAGCTGGAGGGCCGCAAGACCAATCTGGATCTGCCCTTCCTGTCGCCCATCGTGTGATCCGGCGCCGGGCCCGGCCCGGCGGCGCGCGATAGAATCGGGGCTCCCAGAGTTTTTTCCTCAGAGAGTCCTCCATGCAGATCAGCACTATCGGCGTCGTCGGCGCCGGCACCATGGGCAATGGCATCGCCCAGGCCTGCGCCGTTGCAGGCTATTCCGTCACGATGACCGACATCTCCCAGGCCGCGATCGACCGCGGCCTGAAGAATGTCGACGGCAGCCTCGAGCGCCTGGTCAAGAAGGAGAAGATGACGGCCGAGGCCAAGGCCACCGCCATGGGGCGCATCCAGACCTCCACCGACCTCGGCGCGCTCGCGGCCGCGGATCTCATCATCGAGGCCGCCACCGAGAACCTGCCCCTCAAGCTGGAGATCTTCGGCAAGCTGGACGCGCTGGCCCGCCCCGAAGCCATCATCGCCTCCAACACCTCGTCCATCTCGATCACCAAGCTCGCCACGGCCACGAAGCGTCCGTCGCAGGTGATCGGCATGCACTTCTTCAACCCGGTGCCGGTCATGCAGCTCGTGGAACTCATCCGCGGCCTGCAGACCTCCGACGACACCTACGCGGCCGTCGAAGCCGTCACGAAGGGCGTGGGCAAGTCGCCCGTGAAGGTGCGCAATTCGCCCGGCTTCGTCGTGAACCGGCTGCTTTGCCCGATGATCAACGAAGCCGTGTTCGCGCTCGGCGAGGGACTCGCCACGGCGCAGGAGATCGACGACGCCATGCGCATGGGCTGCAACCACCCCATCGGCCCGC
>CAZEDA010000071.1:0-13190 GCA_964510915.1 uncultured Rhodocyclaceae bacterium
CCTTCATGGGAGTAGCGGATGGAAAGGCCCCACCGACCGCCGTCGCCCAGCGCCTGTTCGATCTGCTCGCCGAGATGGGCAAGATTGACGAGAACGTGACGCACGCCGGCCTTCGCCAGGCGCTCCAGCTGCCAGACGATGAGTGCCTTGCCGCCGGCCTCGAGCAGAGGCTTCGGGGTGTGGTCCGTGAGCGGACGCATGCGTTCGCCGCGGCCGGCTGCGAGGATCATGGCTTTCATCGTTGCGGTGCCTTCGGATCTGCGGGGTCCAGGGAAAGACGGATGAGGTCGCGCGACTGCGCTACTTGATCAGTCCTTCCCTAGAACGTGAAACCTACCGCGGGAGAACGTCCTTCCACCAGATCCAGGATCGGCACCAGCGGGCGAAGTTCCCGGTACCGTTCCGCCACCGGGCGGACATACCCCAGAAAGCGCGGCGTGTCCTCGAGGTAGCCCTGCTTGCCGTCACGATGGCGGAGTCTCGCGAAGATCCCCAGCACCTTCAGGTGGCGCTGCATGCCCATCCATTCCATGTCGCGATAGAAGTCGCCGAAGTCGGGCGGCACGGGCAGGCCGGCATTCCTTGCGCGCTCCCAGTAGCGGATCGACCAGTCCAGCACTTCCTGCGCGTCCCAGCTGATGAACGCGTCGCGCATCAGAGACGCGACGTCGTAAGTGATCGGGCCGTACACCGCGTCCTGGAAATCGAGGATGCCGGGGCTCGGGTCGGAGATCATCAGATTGCGCGGCATGTAGTCGCGGTGCACATACACAAGCGACTGGGACAGCACATTGGCCAGCAGGGCGTTGAACACGCTTTCCAGCTGTTCCCGCTGGGCGGTGGAGAGTTCGAGGCCGAGGTGGCGGCCGAGGTACCACTCCGGGAAGAGGCCCATCTCCCGGCGGAGGAGGGCTTCGTCGTAGGGGGGGAGGACGCCCGGTCGGCTGGCGGTCTGCCAGGTGACGAGCGCGGCGATGGCATCGGCGAACAATGCCGGTGCCCGTGACCGGTCCTGGTTGAGCGCCTGCAGGAAGGTCTGCGTGCCGAGGTCCGTGAGCAGCAGGAATCCCTGGGGCAGGCTGGCCGCGAGCACGGTCGGCGCGTTCAGACCGGCATCCCGGATGAGGGCAGCGATGCGCACGAACGGCTCGCAATTCTCGTGTTCGGGCGGAGCGTCCATCGCAATGAAGGATTCGCCTGCCGCATGCACTCTGAAATAGCGACGGAAACTCGCGTCGGCCGATGCGGGTTCCACCCGCAGGGTCTTCCCGGGGAGAACACCGGCCAGCCACTCGTGCAACTCAGTCAGACGATCCAAGGCGGTCCACTCGCTTCTCGCAATATACTTCCGGCATTCTAACAACGACCCCTCAAGCGCCTCCAATGCCTCGCCTTGCCCGATGGCTGTTCAGCGCGGCCATCTCGCTTCCCGCGTTGGCGCCGGCGCAGTCGCTCGGGCTCAAGCTGCGGCTCGAGCCCGAACTGCTGCCGATCCCTGCGGACGAACAGGCGTCCCAGCCCTCGACGGTGTTCGTGGAGGGCGAGAGGGTGAGCGGACAGCAGGGCGAGTCCGTGCAGGCTGCCGGCAACGTGCGGTTGCGCACCCGGGGCCGGACGGTGTTTGCCGACGAACTGGTCTACTCACCCGCCGACGACAAGATCACGGCCACCGGCAACGTGCGGGTCGACCGTCTGGGCGACACGCTGGAGGGCAAGCGGGTCGAACTGGACATGCGCAAGGATACGGCCTATGCCGAGTCGCCCGAGTATTTCTTCCGGGCGCTCAAGGCGCGCGGCAAGGCCGACAAGCTGTTCGTGGACGGCAAGACCCGCATCCGGGCCGAAGGCGGGACATACAGCACCTGCGCGGTTCCCGAGGACGATTGGTATCTGCGGGTGCGAAAGCTCGACCTCGACCGGGAGAAGGACGAAGGTGTCGGGCGCCACGCGACGGTGTACTTCAAGGGCGTGCCGATCGTCTACACCCCTTACATCGACTTCCCGCTCTCGAACCAGCGCAAGAGCGGTCTGCTGAGCCCCACCTACGGCACCACCGGCAAGAGCGGCTTCGAGCTGACGATGCCGATCTACCTCAACCTCGCGCCCAACTACGACGCGACCATCGCTCCCCGCTTACTCGCGAAACGCGGGCTCATGGTGAACAACGAGTTCCGCTACATGACCGAGAAGGCGAGCGGCATCGCCACGGCGGAATTCCTGCCCAACGACCGCGAACGGGACGGGGAACGACGGTACGCCTTCGCGTTCCGGCACAACCAGCGCTTCGGGGACGCGCTGTCCGGTTACCTCAACATGCAGAAGGCCTCGGACGACCTCTACTTCGTGGATCTGTCCAACCGCCTCGCGGCGACGTCGATCACGAACCTGCCCCGGGAAGCGGGCTTCAACTACAACGGCGGCTGGTGGTCGCTTTCCGGCAGGAGCCAGAAGTTCCAGACCCTGCAGGATCCGCGTGCGCCCATCACCCCGCCGTATGCACGACTGCCGCAGGTGACCCTGACGGCCTTCAAGCAGGACGTGCGCGGCTTCGATGCGAACCTCAATTCGGAACTGGTGGCCTTCTCGCATCCGACGCTGCTGAACGGTCGGCGCCTCACCTTCTATCCCAGCCTGACCTATCCCGTTCAGACGTCCTACGCGACGATCGTCCCGAAGCTGGGCCTGCACCAGACCTTCTACGATCTCGAGACCTCGACGGTCGAGTCCTCGCCCACGCGCACAGTGCCGATCTTCAGCCTCGACAGCACCGTCACGTTCGAGCGCAACACGAGTTTCCTGGGCACGCCTCTCCTGCAGACGCTGGAGCCGCGTCTCTACTATGTGTATATCCCGTATCGGGACCAGAGCAGACTTCCCGTGTTCGACACCGCCGTGGCGGACTTCAACCTTGCACAGGTGTTCAGCGAGAACCAGTTCGTAGGCGGGGACCGGATCAACGACGCCAATCAGCTGACGGGGGCCGTGTCGAGCCGGTTCATCGATCCGCTGGACGGGCGTGAGCGGTTGCGGCTCACGCTGGGTCAGCGCTTCTTCTTCGGCGACCAGCGGGTGACGCTTCCCAACACGGCGGCGCGCACCCAGAACCGGTCGGACATGCTGGCGGCGATCACCGGGCGCATGACGCCCTCCTGGTATGCGGACATCGCCCTCAAGTACGACGTCAACGAGCGGCGGCCGGACCGCAGCACGTTCTCGCTGCGCTACAACCCCGAACCCGGCAAGGTGCTGAACCTGGGATACCGGTACAACCGGGGCACTTTCGAGCAGACCGACTTCTCGACCCAATGGACGATCAACGAGCACTGGAGTGTCGTGGGCCGCTGGGCGTATTCGCTGCGCGATCGTCGGGCCACGACCACCATCGCGGGGATTGAGTACAATGCCGGCTGCTGGGTCGGTCGCTTCGTCATGCAGGAGTTCGTGACGTTCACGCAGGACAGCGTCCGCGCCTTCTTCTTCCAGCTCGAGCTGAACGGTCTGTCGAAGATCGGTTCCAACCCGCTGGAGATCCTGCGCCAGAACGTCATGGGGTATCAGCGCGTGAACGCTCTGCCGCAGTCCCAGTTCAATGAAGACTACTATCCATCGCAGTGAGCCGCAGTGACCCATCCGACCGTTCGATCCGTCGTTGCCCGACTGACACTCGCCCTGCTGGCCGCCACCTGCGGCCTCCGGGATGGCGTCGCCGCTGAGCGCACCCGGGAGCCGCTGGCGCTGGACCGCGTCGTGGCGATCGTCAATTCGGAAGTCATCACCAAGCTCGAGCTCGACGAGCAGCTGAAGCTCGCCACCCGCGAGCTGACGCGCCAGGGCACGCCGCTGCCCCAGCGCAGCCTGCTCGAGAAGCAGATGCTGGAGCGAATGATCACCAATCGGGTGCTCGTTCAGTTCGCCAAGGACACGGGCCTGCGGGTCGACGAGACCCAGGTGGACCGTGCCCTTGCCCGCATCGCGAAGTCGAACAAGCTCACGCCGGAGGAACTGCGCGCGGCGCTGCAGGAGGAAGGCGTCGACTATGCCCGCTATCGTGACGACCTCCGCAACGAGATCACGGTGGCGCGGCTGCGCGAGCGTGAGGTCGACGGTCGCACGAACGTGTCGGACGCCGAGATCGACGCGTTTCTCAGAGGACAGCAGGCTTCCGGCCGGAACGACGAGTACAACCTGCTGCACATCCTGGTGACCGTGCCGGAAGGCGCCAGTCCCGACCAGATCCAGGGCCGTCGGGCCCGCGCGGAGGAAGCGCTCGCGAAGCTCAAGCAGGGCGCAGACTTCAAGCAGATCTCCGCCACCTACTCCGATGCCCCCAATGCGCTACAGGGCGGCGAACTCGGATGGCGGCCGGTGGGCCGGCTGCCCACGATCTTTGCCCAGGCCGTGACCGGCATGAAGATCGCCGACCTGTCGCAGATTCTCCGCAGCCCCAACGGCTTCCACATTCTCAAGCTCGCCGAGAAGCGGTCCAACGCGCAGCAGATCGTCGTCGAGCAGACTCACGCCCGACACATCCTCATCCGGCTGAACGAGATCGTCTCCGAGGCCGAGGCGCGCAAGCGTCTGGAGGACGTTCGCGCGAAGATCGTCGCCGGGGGTGACTTCCAGGACTTCGCCCGGTCCCAGTCCGAGGACGCCAGCTCGGCCCGCGGCGGTGACCTCGGCTGGCTGTCTCCCGGCGATACCGTGCCGGAGTTCGAGCAGGCCATGAACGCTCTTCAGCCGGGCCAGGTAAGCGAGCCGATCCAGACCTCCTTCGGCTGGCACCTGATCCAGGTGATCGAACGTCGCACCGAGGACATGACGAAGGAGCGCGAGCGGCAGATGGCCCGTCAGGCGATCCGCGCTCGCAAGTCCGACGAAGCCTTCGGCGAGTGGGTGCGCCAGCAGCGCGATCGCGCATTCGTCGAATACCGCCTCGAGGAGCGTTGAGCCCGGCCCGGCCCATCGCGATCACCACGGGCGAGCCGGCAGGCGTCGGCCCCGAATTGTGCGTGCATCTTCGAGCGGAATCCCGCCGCCGACCGGTTGTGCTGCTGGGGGATCGCGAACTGCTGGCAGAGCGCGCACGCCTCGTCGGCATCGTCGGCGAGGTGCCTGAATTCGATCCGGCGAATCCGGACCGGCCTGTCTCCCTGCTCCATGTGCCCTTGCGAGTCCCCTCTCAGCCGGGGCGACTCGATGTCCGGAACGCGCCCTACGTGATGGCGCTGCTCGACCGGGCGATCGATGGATGCCGTGACGGCAGTTTCTCGGCCATGGTTACGGCACCCATCCAGAAGTCGGTGCTGTCCACGCCTGAAGCACCGTTTGCCGGCCATACCGAGTATCTCGCCGAGCGCTGCGGCGTCGATGCCGTCGTGATGATGCTGGTAGGTGGCGGCATGCGCGTAGCGCTTGCCACGACGCACCTGCCGCTGTCGGCGGTGCCTGCGGCCATCACACACGCGGGACTCGAACGCAGTCTTCGCATCCTTCACGACGATCTGGTGACGAAGTTCGGCATCGCCCGGCCGAGAATCCTCGTGGCGGGGCTCAATCCGCATGCCGGCGAAGACGGGCATCTGGGTCGCGAGGAGATCGACATCATCTCGCCGGTGCTCGAGGCACTGCGCGCCGAGGATTTTCTTCTGCAGGGCCCGCTGCCGGCGGACACGCTGTTTCAGCCGCGCTATCTCGACCACGCGGATGCCGTGCTCGCGATGTATCACGACCAGGGTCTCGCGGTCCTCAAGTACGCCAGCTTCGGCCAGGGTGTGAACATCACGCTCGGCCTGCCGATCATCCGGACGTCCGTCGATCACGGCACGGCGCTCGATCTCGCGGGCACCGGACGCGCGGACGGGGGCAGCCTGCTCGCCGCGCTGGAACTCGCGGAGACGCTCGTGGACGCCGCCGCGGCGCGCCACTGACATGCGCACCGTTGCCGGTCATACGGTCAGGAAGCGATTCGGGCAGCACTTTCTCAGCGATCCCAACATCGTCCGGCGCATCGTTTCGGCGATCGATCCGAAGCCCGGCGAACGGGTCGTCGAGATCGGCCCCGGCCTCGGTGCCATCACCGAGCCGCTGCTGGAGCGTCTCGATCATCTGCATGTGCTCGAGATCGATCGCGACATCATCGCCGCGCTAACGGAACGTCACGACCCTTCGCGGCTCACCATCCACGCCGGCGACGCGCTCTCGTTTCCGCTGTCGGATCTTGGCGAAGGTCTGCGCGTGGTCGGCAATCTCCCCTACAACATCTCTACGCCGCTTCTGTTCCACCTGGGCGCCTACGCCCGCTGCATTCGCGACGGGCATTTCATGCTGCAGAAGGAAGTGGTGGACCGCATGGTGGCCGATGCCGGCACGGCAGACTACGGACGCCTCAGCGTCATGCTGCAGTACCGGTTCCGGATGGAGAAACTGTTCGAGGTGTCGCCCGGGTGCTTCCGTCCGCCGCCGAAGGTCCAATCGGCAGTCGTGCGCCTGCAGCCGCATCCGGCTGCGGACATGCATGCCGAGGATGAGGCAGCCCTCGGTCGGCTCGTGACGCAGGCCTTCTCGCGCCGGCGCAAGACACTCAGGAATGCGTTCGAAGGCCTGCTGGACGAGGCGGGTATCCGGGAAGCGGGGCTGGACCCCGATGCCCGCCCGGAAACGGTGGACGTGGCGGGCTTCGTCCGGGCGTCGAATCTCGCCGTCAGGCGGCTGCGCGACGCTGGATGAACTCGATCTTGTAGCCGTCCGGGTCCTCGACGAAGGCGATCACCGTGGTGCCGTGCTTCATCGGGCCGGCCTCGCGGGTGACCTTGCCGCCGCGCTTCTTCACTTCGTCGCACGCCTTGTAGGCATCGTCGACTTCGAGCGCGATGTGGCCGTAGCCCGTGCCGAGTTCATAGGACGGCGTGTCCCAGTTGTGCGTGAGTTCCAGCACCGCTTCCTTGTCCTCGTCGCCGTAGCCGACGAAGCACAGCGTGAAGCGCCCATCCGGATACTCACGCTGGCGAAGGACGCGCATGCCGAGCACGTTGGTGTAGAAGTCAATGGAGCGTTCGAGATTGCCGACTCGAAGCATGGTGTGCAGAATGCGCATGGGGGTGAGTCCTAGATTTCGACCATTTCGAAGTCTTCCTTGCGGGCGCCGCATTCCGGGCAGACCCAGTTCATCGGCACGTCCTCCCACCGGGTGCCCGGCGCGATGCCTTCTTCCGGAACGCCTGCCGATTCGTCGTAGATGTATCCGCAGATGAGACACATGAAGGCGCGGAACTCGTTGCTCTCGGACATGATTCGATTGCCAGCAAAGAAAATCCGATTGTACGGTCAAACCTCGTGACGCCAAAGGCGGCGCAGACGATCCGCGGGCTTTACGCGATCACCCCGGACGGTCCTGACACGGAGTCGCTCTGCCGGAAGGTCGAGCAGGCGCTGTCCGGTGGCGTTCGCGTGCTCCAGTACCGTCGCAAGTCAGTGGAGCCGGCCATCCGGTTGTCGGAGGCGGGCCGGCTCGCGCGCCTGTGTGAAGGTGTCGGCTGCCTGTTCGTGGTCAACGACGATCCGGCGCTCGCCCGCGCGGTTGGCGCACCCGCAGTGCATCTCGGGCGTGACGACGGCAGCGTGGAGGCGGCGCGGTCAGCGGGCGGAAAGGACCTGATCGTGGGGGTGTCCTGCTACGACGAACTCGATCGCGCACACCGTGCCGTGGAAGAGGGCGCCGACTACATCGCGTTCGGGAGCTTTTTTCCTTCACGCGTGAAGCCGGGGGCAGTCCGCCCTCCAGTCGATCTGCTCACGCGCGCCAGCAGCCGGTTCGACGTGCCGGTGGTGGCGATCGGCGGCATAACGACGGAGAATGCGCCCACACTCATCGCCGCCGGCGCCGACGCGCTGGCCGTGATTTCGGATCTCTTCGACGCCGAGGACATCGAAGCGAAGGCCGACCAGTACCGACTTCTGTTCGCAGCCGCCGGACGGTCGCTGCCATAACGACAATGGAAACCGCCATGACCACACGAAACGAAGAACTGTTCGCACGCTCCCAGAAGATCATTCCGGGCGGTGTGAACTCCCCCGTCCGCGCCTTCCGGTCCGTCGGCGGCACGCCGCGTTTCTTCACGCGCGGGAAGGGCGCCCGTCTGTGGGATGCCGACGGGCGCGAGTACATCGACTACGTGGGTTCCTGGGGCCCGATGATCCTGGGACACGCCGACCCGGACGTGATCCGTGCCGTGCAGGTGGCCGCCGAGAGCAGCCTGTCCTTCGGCGCGCCGACGGAGCCCGAACTGGAGATGGCCGAACTGCTCACGCAGCTGCTGCCGTCGATGGAGATGGTCCGTCTCGTCAGTTCCGGCACCGAGGCCACCATGACGGCCATCCGTCTGGCGCGGGGCTATACCGGTCGCAACATCATCGTGAAGTTCGAGGGCTGCTACCACGGCCATGCGGACGCGCTGCTCGTGAAGGCCGGTTCCGGCGCCCTGACTTTCGGGCAGCCGAGCTCTGCCGGCGTTCCGGCGGATACCACCAAGCACACGCTCGTGCTCGACTACAACGACATCGAAGGTCTCGAACGCGCCTTCGCCACGCAGGGCAGCGATATCGCCGGCGTCATTCTGGAACCCGTGGTCGGCAACATGAATCTCGTGCGCCCCACCGACGGCTTCGTCCGCGCGCTGCGCCAGCTCACCGAGAAGCATGGTGCGGTGCTGATCTTCGACGAGGTGATGACGGGGTTCCGTGTCGGGCCGCAAGGCGCGCAGGGACTGTTCGGCATCCGTCCCGACCTGACGACGCTCGGCAAGGTGATTGGTGGTGGCATGCCGGTCGGGGCCTTCGGCGGGCGGCGGGACATCATGGAGAGGATGGCGCCGCTGGGGCCTGTCTACCAGGCGGGCACGCTGTCCGGCAATCCGGTCGCGGTGGCCGCAGGGCTGACAACTTTGCGCAAGATCCAGGCGCCGGGCTTCTTCGACCGGCTCACCGCGAACACCCGGCAGCTCGTGGATGACATGGTCGCAGCCGCGCATTCGAAGGGCATCGCCTTCTCGGGAGATTGCGTCGGGGGGATGTTCGGACTGTTTTTCCGCGCCGAGGCGCCGCGCACGTTTGCGGAAGTGATGACGGCGGACAAGGAGCGGTTCAACCGCTTCTTCCACCTGATGCTCGACCGGGGCGTGTATCTTGCGCCCTCGGCGTTCGAAGCAGGTTTCGTTTCGGCCGCGCACGGCGAGGCCGAATTCAAGGCGACGCTCGAGGCGGCGACCGCGTCCTTCGGGACGCTGGCCGCCGCGTCGTGATCACTTCAGGCCGGCAAGGTACTCGGCGAGGGCGGACATCTCCTTGTCGGTGAGCTTGGCCGCCACCGAGCGCATCATGGAGTTGGCATCGTTCGCCCGCTCGCCCGCGCGGAAGGCCTTCAGCTGGGCGACCGTGTATTCCTGGTGCTGGCCGCCGATGCGAGGATACTGGGCGGGGATGCCGGCACCCGTCGGCGAATGACAGGACGAGCAGGCGGGCAGACCGCGGGCAGGGTCACCGCCGCGATAGAGCTTGCGTCCCTCGACGGCGAGCGCCTTGTCGCGGGCGCCGGGTCGCTTGACCTTCTGGCGCTCGTAGTAGGCACCAAGGTCTGCCATGGTTTCCGGGGTGAGCCCGGCGGCCATGCCGGCCATGATCGCGTTGTTCCGGGTGCCAGCCTTGAACTCTGCCAGCTGCTTGGCAATGTAGTCGCCGTGTTGCTGCGCGAGATTGGGATTCGTCGGAATCATGCTGTTGCCGTTGGGGCCGTGACAGGCCGCACAGGCCGCGGCCATGCCCTGACCTTTGGCGGGGTCCCCTTTCGCGGCGAGCGCAGGCGTGGAGACGAGGGCGGCAAGTACGGCGGCGACGGCCGCGGTGGCGGAAAAAGCAGCGCAATGGCGTGTCATGAAGTTCCTCGGACGGGGCACGGTTGGCAGGCCGGGTTCGACTGCCTCAAAGTGCAATGCACAAAGTGATTGAAAACCTGAATGATTCGAAATTCTAGCGGATTTGCCCCATGGCCGGTCAGCCACCGAAGCTGGTAAATCCCCTCGCGAATGCGCGATACGTGGCGAGCGCGCACGACCTGTCCCAGCTGCCCCCGGCCGCCGGACCGGAGGTGGCGTTCGCCGGTCGATCCAACGCAGGCAAGTCCAGCGCCATCAACGCGCTGGTCGGGCATGTCCGACTCGCGTTCGTCAGCAAGACGCCCGGACGCACGCAGATGATCAACTTCTTCGCCCTGCCCAGGGAGCGGTTTCTCGTCGACCTGCCCGGCTACGGCTACGCAAAGGTGCCGGAAAAGGAGCGGGAGCGATGGGGAGAAGTCATCTCGCATTACCTCGCCGAGCGTCCCAGTCTTTGCGGCCTCGTGGCAATCATGGACGTGCGCCATCCGCTTACGCCGCTGGATCGTCAGCTGCTCGACTGGTTCTTGCCGGGGGGGCGTCCTGTCCATATCCTCCTCACCAAGGCCGACAAGCTGAGCCGGCAGCAGGCCACGAAACAGCTGCAGGCCGTGCAGCGTGAAATCGCCGGATCGACCGTCTCTGCGCAGTTGTTCTCCAGCCTGAACCGGAGTGGCGTCGAAGAGGCGGCACAAGTGATCGAATCGTGGTTTGCAGCACAGGAAAAAGAGGCCCCCGGCTAAGGGGAGGAATGCCGGGGGCAAGCCTTTAATGCAGGCACCCGCTCAGGGAGGAGAAGCGGGAGACGTCACCGTCTGCATGCTTTGAGGCGCCTCTTTTCGAATAGTTCCGATCCTGCGAACCGCCATGGAGGCGGCGCTGCTTGAACCGAAAAATCTGTCGTCATGACCCGACAGAGGGTGCCTGTGCCGCGCACGGCGCCCGGAACCGAAGGCTCCTGCGCGGGGCCGCACACAGAGGAGAGTGGAAAGCCATGGCACTGCCACTGGGGGCCTATCCCAAGCGACGGATGCGTCGCAACCGTCGTGATGATTTCTCGCGGCGTCTCATCCGCGAGAACCGTCTGAGCACCGACGACCTGATCTACCCGGTCTTCGTCATCGAAGGGCGGAACCGGACGGAGCCCGTCGCTTCCATGCCGGGCGTCGAGCGTGTCACGCTGGACCGGCTGCTGGGCGTCGCGGAACAGTGCGTGAAGCTTCGGATTCCCGCACTCGCGCTGTTTCCGGTGGTGGATGCCAGCCGCAAGTCGCTGAAGGCGGAAGAGGCCTACAACCCGGACGGCCTCGTCCCCGAGACGGTCGCGGCCCTCAAGTCCCGGTTTCCCGAACTCGGCGTGATCACCGATATCGCCCTGGACCCGTACACGAGCCACGGCCAGGACGGCCTGATCGACGATTCGGGTTACGTCATGAACGAGGAGACCATCGAGGTCCTCGTGCGTCAGGCGGAGTGCCACGCGCGGGCGGGCGTCGACATCGTCGCGCCTTCCGACATGATGGACGGCCGCATCGGCGCGATCCGCAGCCGACTGGATGGCGCCGGTTTTCCGCTCGTCCGGATCATGGCGTACTCGGCCAAGTATGCGTCGAGCTTCTACGGGCCCTTCCGCGACGCGGTGGGGTCGGCGGGCAACCTGGGGAAGGGCAACAAGTTCACCTACCAGATGGATCCCGCGAACAGTGACGAGGCGCTCTGGGAAGTCGGTCTCGATCTGGACGAGGGTGCCGACATGGTGATGGTGAAGCCGGGCATGCCCTATCTGGATATCGTCCGACGGGTGAAGGACGAGTTCGGCGCGCCGACCATGGTCTACCAGGTGAGCGGCGAGTACGCGATGCTCAAGGCTGCCGGGCAGAACGGGTGGATCGACGAGAAAAAGTGCGCAATGGAGGCCCTGCTGTCCTTCAAGAGGGCCGGGGCCGACGCGATCCTGACCTACTTTGCGATGGACGCCGCGAGGTGGCTTGCCGCAGAGTGATCCGGCGCGGCTGGCCGGGGATGCCGGGCCATCTGGCCCGTGTCCCCGGTCGGCGCTTGCCGGGGGCATCGTTCCTACGAGAGCTTGGCCCGGCGCTCCCGCTCCAGACGGATGATGTAGCGCTGGATCACGGTGTCCGAGCCGGGCGGCAGGCCCACGAACATGCAGCCGACCCGCCGTGTCATCCGGCCGTCCTTCAGGATTGTCTCCGTCACATTGCGGATCTGGAGCGATACCGAGATGACGCCCACCTCGGGCAGGATGATGGAGCAACCCTTCAGTTCCTGACTCACCTCCAGGGAGAAGGAGTCGGGAAAGCCGGTGAGGCCCACGCCGCCCAGGCTGATGTCGAAGAGGTTCACTTCGAGGCGGCGTGATTCCGGCAGCGGAATCACACATTTCACGGGCCGCATCACCGGGGTTTCGGCCCGGAAGAACTCCCGCCGCTGGAACTTGAGCAGCGACTCCGGCATGGGCGTCTTCAGCGCGGGCTGCCCTTCGAACTCCACCAGTTTGGCGCGCGGGACTTCCCAGCGGATCTTGATCTTGTCCTGCCGGCTCACGAAGGAGATCCGGGACGAGGCCACGAGCCGCGCATTGAGCGAGTCATCCTTGGCGGCATCCACGACGCAGAACCCGTTGGTCGTATCCACGACGAGGAGCGCCGTGACCATGGAATCACGCCCTTCATTGAAGTGGGCACTGACCATTTCGCCGGACTGCATGGCCGAACGGAGGATGAACCCGATCTCCACCTTGGAGTGGATCTGGAATCGGGCCTCGTCGTCGGCGGGTTGTTTGAGCACGGCCTGCGATCTCGGAGTCATGCTGTCGTCACACTCCCCGGGCCGGCAGGGGGCGGTTGCGCAGCGAAGTGGCGAAAAGTCTCATGGTTCGGAAGGTATTCGGCAAACGCCGGACGAAGTTTAGGAGAACGATTCGTCCGCCGGTGCCGCGAGCGCCCGTTCGACCCAGTCCGTGCGGGCACGCTCGATCGGCCGGCCATCCCCATGAGTGCGGATCGAGCCCCGGATGTCATTGACGGAGAACACGGCGAGCCGGACGCCGTCGTCTTCGAGCAGCATTTCATAGCCCGGGACGGACTTCGGCTCCCCGCCGACATAAAACCGCAACTCCTTGGCGCGGAACTCGAAACCCTTGTTGAGGAGAAACAGTTCCACATCCTTGGGGCTGTCCGTGAACAGGTGCAGGTCGATCTCTGCGTACCGCCCGGCGCTGCCCGACATGACCGGGCCCACGAG
>CAZEDA010000072.1:0-4677 GCA_964510915.1 uncultured Rhodocyclaceae bacterium
GTCGTGGGCGACTACACCAAGGCGCAGACCATGACGGTCGCGCCGCTGGTCGTGAAGGGCAAGGTCGTGGTGGGCATGTCCGGCGCCGAGTATCCGACGCGCCTGTGGATCGACGCCCTCGACAGCGAGACCGGCGCGCAGGTGTGGCGTCGCTACACCATTCCGGGCCCGGGCGAACCCGGCTTCGACACCTGGGGCAACACCGACCCCGAGATCTGGAAGTACGGCGGCGGCTCCACCTGGATCACCGGGTCCTACGACCCGCAGCTCGACACGCTCTACTGGAGCACGGGCAACCCGAATCCGGACTGGGACGGTGAAGGCCGCAAGGGCGACAACCTCTACACGAACTCCACGCTGGCCCTCAATCCGGACACCGGCGAGATCAAGTTCCACTATCAGTACACGCCCTGGGACGTGTGGGACTTCGACGGCGTGAACGAGACCATTCTCGCCAACATCAACGGCCGCAAGGTGTGGCTGCACGGGGACCGCAACGGCTTCCTGTACAACATCGATCGCACCGACGGCAGCTTCGTGTGGGCCAAGGAGATCTCGAAGGTCAACTGGGCCACGGGCTTCACGCCCGAGGGCCGGCCGATCATCGACGAGTCCAAGGTACCCACGTACGAGCACAAGGCGATGAACGTGTGCCCGGCCTCGGAAGGCGGCAAGTGGTGGAACCCCATGAGCTACCACCCCGTCGCCAAGACCGTGGTCGTGCCCAGCCGCGAGATCTGCGTCGACATCCTGGCCGGCAAGAGCGACCGGGTCGAAGGCAAGTACAACCTCGGTATCGCGGAAGCCGACTGGATCAAGGGTCACGGCCAGCTGGTGGCGTTCGATGCCACCACCGGCGAGAAGACCTGGACGGTCCAGGCGCCGTCGCCCTTCACGAGCGGCGTGCTGACGACCGGCGGTGGTCTGGTGTTCGCGGGAACGCCCGAGGGTGAATTCAAGGCCTTCGACATCAAGACGGGCGAGGAACTCTGGTCCTACCAGACCGGTTCCGGCATCGTCGGCAGCCCGATCGCCTACACCGTGGATGGCACTCAGTACATTGCCATTCCGTCGGGCTGGGGCGGCTGGACCGGCTGGGCCACCTGGGGCGGCAAGGGCGGCGCGCCGCACCTCAAGGACAACCGCAAGGGCGGCACCCTGTTCGTGTTCAAGCTGTTCGACGTGAAGTAATCTTGCCGGGCTGACCGGCACACGGAGCAGGCGGCGGCGTACCGCGGTCTGCTCCGTGCTCATCCACCGAAGACCGACCCCGACCTCGAATGAAACGACTGCTTTCTCTGGCGCTGGTGCTGGGCGTGACCACCGCGTACGCCCAAGAACTCACCAACCCTCTGACACCCGAACCCGAGCACATCGCGGCGGGCAAGAAGCTCTACAACAGCACCGGGTGCATCGCCTGTCACGGCAACAACGCTCGCGGCGCAGTGGGGCCCGATCTCACCGACGACGAATGGCTGCGGAAGCCTACGGATCAGATGATCTTCAACACCATCCGCAACGGCCGCTCAGGCACGGCGATGTCCGGATTCGCCGGCGACATCACCGACGAGCAGATCTGGCAGATCATCACCTGGCTCAAGGACGAGAACCGCAAGCGGAAGGAACCGAAGAAGTAACGGCGCCGGAGCGCCGTCCCGTCAGGCGCCGTCGCCGCCGCTCTTCTTGCGGCCCTTGAACAGCTTGGCGCCGATGCCGAGCACGGCGATGGCGCCGATGCCGATCACCTTCGCGAACTTCGCCAGGAATGCCGCGGCAACGGCGAGCAAGCCGAGCTTCTTGGCGGCGACCCCGCCAACGAGCGCGGCGAGACCGTACTCGGCAAGCCGGTCGGTGGACGAGTTGAAATCCGCGTAGCGACGCCCTTCGTTGAACTCCAGCGCGGCCAGCAGCTGATGCGCGATCGGCTTGTCTGCGGCGATGTTCCCGTAGGCCGTGACCAGGTTGAGACTCACGTAGCCTTCGCGGCCGAGCGCGTAGGTGTTGTAGTTGATGCCGGCGGGCTGGTCACCCGGCTCGGCCTTGCCCTTGGTCGAAGCCGACCACACGAGGCGGTGCGTGGCTTCGTCATAGCGCGGCGGCTCGACCCAGCCCAGCACGACCATCTCGGGCACACCCATCTTCCGACGCTCCTCGTTCTGGGCTTCCGTGCCTTCCTTGAGGCCCTTCAGCAGATCGTCGGCATTCCATTCCTTGGCGTCGTCGTCCTTGATGTGGCCGGAGTCCTCGTACTCGATCACGACGAACCACTCCGAGCCTTCCTTCTCCTCCGCGGGGAACACGAGCCCCATGAGGTTGGACCCCGGGTTGTTGCCCATCAGCCTCAGCAGGTTCGCGCTCTCTGCGGGCGGGATATAGCGGAAGCCGGCGGGCAGGTGCAGCGTAGCCTGGTCCCGCAGGGGAACGTCCTTCGGACCGAGGACGGAAGCCGCGCTCGCGGCTTCGAATACCGCCTGGGCTTTCGCCTCCGCGGGATCCTGGGCGGGCGCCTGCGCCTGATCGGCCGGCGTCGCCGCCTGCCCAGCGGCGGCGGGTGCCGCTGCCGCCGGCGGAGGAGCCTGAGGAGAATCCTGCGATTGCGGAGAGGCCGCCGGGGCCTGCGCCTCGGCGGGTGCAGCGGGCTGCTGCTGAGCGTGAACACCGCCTGCCGCGGCGAGCACGGAGCACGCGATCAGCGTGCGAACGAACACAGGGACACCAGGGACCGTCATCGTCTGCATCGCGATTCTCCGGAACGGGGGGTCGGGCGACCGACGTCATCATCGGTCATCGGCCGGGAGGCCGGGTAGAAGAAACCGGCGGTCCAGGCCGCCGGTCAGTCGGGAAGGTCGATCGGGGAAGGTCAGTCGGCGCTGACCTGCTGAATGCCCGCCAGGAGCCAGCCATCGCGACCGGAGCGCGGCTTCACGAGGTTCCACACTTCGACGAAGGGTTCGGCGGGACGGTCGGCGTGTTCCTTCAGCGCGCCGGAGAAGCGGATGCTGGCCACCGCATGACCGCTCTGCTGTTCGACACCCAGCAGTTCCGCCTCGAGGGCCTCCACTTCGGTGCGGTTGGCGGCTTCGCCGCGATCCGCGAAGTCCATCTTGATCTCCGCGAACATCTCGGGTGTCGTGAAATCGCGGATGTCGTCGAGGTCACCGGCGTCCCAGGCAGCCTGGAGCCGGACGAAATGCACCTTGGCGCTGCGAACGAACCCGGCGACATCGAAATCCGCCGGAATCGTCCAGGTCGGCGCGGCCGTGCCTGCGTCGCCGGACAGGGGAGGCAACGGATGACCGGTCACGCTGACGGGCGTTCCGGGTGCGACGTCCCGGGTCGGGGTCGGTGCCGCGTAGGGACGGATCGGCTCGACGACCGGACGCTCCCGCTCGAACGTTCCCGCGGAGTCGCGACCACCGGAGGGGGCGCCGGCATAGGCAGGACGGTTACCCGCCGGCCGCGCGCCGCCTCGCATCATCCGCCAGACGAACAGGCCGGCCATCACCAGCAGGGCGATGAGCAGGAACGAACCCATCATCTCGGCGAGCGCGCCACCCATGCCGAAGTGAGACAGGAGGGCGGCAATGCCCAGGCCGGCGGCCAGACCGGCGATCGGGCCCATCCAGCGGTTGCGGGGCGGCTGCGCGGCAGCGCCCTGCTGCGGTGCCGCATCGTTGCGGGACGCCTGGTTCTGGCTCGGGGAATTCTGGGGTGGTGTGGCCTGGCGCTGGCTCACGTTGTCCGACTGGCGTCCGATGGAACGACCGCCGCCCAGACGACGGGCCTCGGCATCGACCACGACCATGGCGGTCAGCGCGAAAGCGGCGAACACGAAGACGGCAAGACGACGAATCAGGGAAATGCTCACGTTGGGGAAACCCTTTCTGAAGGAAGGCGGGATGCTACCTGACTGTAGGCAGCGCGGCGCGCCGATCGTTCGCACGACCTTGCCACCGATTGCCAGCGCCAGCCGCTCCACTGTGCCGGCCTCGCACGAGCTTTCCCATGAGGCGTTCGATGTAGACCGAAAGTGGCACGGACACGGCTGACCGAAAACGGGATCCTCCCTACGTTCTGCACGTCTTCCGCGCGCCGGGAGTATCCCCAGTTCTGGTGACTTCCTTGCCCTGCACAAATGTGGAATGGACTTGGCGACGTGCGAGAACAGAATCGCCGGAGAGTGGAGAGGAACGTTCGTCTTTCTCGCGAGAAACCGCAACGGATTCAAGCGCGGAGACGGATCGCGAAACGACGCTCGACGGTCGTCCCGGATCGTGCGGTCCGGGACGCATCACCGGACAGCCGGCGGATCCGACGCATCGCCGGTCGCACACCCACCTACAAACAAGGAGACGTACTCGTGAAACGCACTCTCGCAACCCTCGCGGGCACTGCGCTGATGACGTCGGCGATGGCAGCCTCGGCGCTCGAAATCGATCGCCAGGACGTCGCGCTGGGCGCCGTCAACGCCCGCTTCATCGATCTGGGCTTCACCGCCGGCACCGGCTTCAACGGTGTCCGGAACACGGTGGAACTGCAGATCTCCACCACGCCGACGGACTACCCGACGACACTGACTGACGTTGATCTGGTCGGAGCGGGCTTCCCCGCGGGCTCCAACGTCGGTGGCGTCGACGGTCTCGGTTCCATGGCCAGCGGCGACTCCGTCAACTGGCT
>CAZEDA010000072.1:4777-13044 GCA_964510915.1 uncultured Rhodocyclaceae bacterium
GTCCCCGAGCCCTCCACCTACGCCATGCTGGCCGCCGGCCTGCTGGCCGTAGGCTTCGCGATGCGCCGTCAGCAGCGCTGATCCGCGTCGCTTCTGCCGTACGGCAGACACCGTCCTCCCCGGACGGTGTCTGCTGCCTGTCCAGGGAAGGTCCGCGCACCCTGCGCGGATCGCGTGGCCCAGGGAACATCTGCACCAACCTACTCCGGCTTCAGATTGAGCGTGCGCACCAGCCTGGCGTAGCGCTCGGACTCCTTCGCCGTGAAGGCAGCGAATTCGGCCGGTGTGCCAGTCACGGCATAGGCACCAGTCGCTGCGTAGTGCTCCTGCACCAGGGGCAGCTTCATGGCGGCGGCAATTTCCCGATGGAGCCGATCGACGATCGCCCTCGGCGTCTTCGCGGGTACGAAGAATCCGGCCCACGTATCGACCGTCGCGCTCGGGTACCCGGCCTCCGCCAGGGTGGGAACGTCCGCGAACATCCCGGCACGTCGCCGGCTCGACACCCCAAGCGCGCGCAGAGCCCCCGCCTGCACATGCGGCAATGCCGCCGGATACCCGCTGATCATCACCGGCACCCGCCCCGCGAGCACGTCCACCAGCGCCGGCGCGTCGCCCTTGTAGGGCACGTGCGCGGGCGTCATGCCGGTGGCGTCCTTCAGCATTTCCATCGCCAGGTGCGGGAGGCCTCCCGTGCCGCTCGACGCGTACGTCGGGACCTGCCCGCGCCCCGCGGCGGCGATGAGTTCCTTGAGCGTTTTGGCGCCCAGCGACGGATGCGCGACGAGGACGAGTCCCGTGTCGTAGGCCTGAATGACCGGCGCGAAATCCTTCAGCGGGTCGTAGCCCGGGGCCGGATAGATGTGCGGCGCGATGACGTGGCTGTTGTTGTTGAACAGCAGCGTGCTGCCGTCGGCCTTCGCCCGCGCCACAGCGAGGGTGCCGAGAGTGCCGCCGGCGCCAGGCCGGTTCTCGACGATGATCCGCCGGCCCATCTGCCGGCCGATGGCCTCGACGATCACCCGGGCCCGGGCATCCAGGCTGCTGCCGGTGGCGAGCGGCACGATGACGCGGATCTGATCGGGCAGTTCCTGCGCCGGCAACGGCGCCCCCGGAAGCAGCAGCGCGAGACCGCAGAGCGCAGCCTTGCCCAGGCGGCGCCTTGCAGCGCCGCCGCTTCGATCTCGTTCCATGACTCCTCCCTTGCCCGCGGTCGTCAGTCGCCGCGGATCAGTGCCACCAGATCGTCGGTCGAGGGCAGCACGGCCACCTCGCCGTCTTCCAGGATGCCTTCGGCGAGCGCGCGCTTGTCCTGATGCAGCGCCACGATGCGCTCCTCCACCGTGCCCGCCGTCACGAGACGATACACCGTCACGGGCCGCAACTGCCCGATGCGGTGCGCGCGTCCCATGGCCTGGTCCTCCGCCGCGGGATTCCACCAGGGATCGGTGATGACCACGTAGTCGGCTGCGGTGAGATTGAGACCGAAGCCGCCGGCCTTGAGGCTGATGAGGAACAGATCGCCCTCGCCCGCCTGGAACGCGTTGACGCGTCGCGTGCGTTCGGCGGCCGGCGTGGAACCGTCCAGATACTGGTAGGCGATGCCTTCCTGATCGAGCACCACCTTGAGCAGATGCAGGAAGTCCACGAACTGGCTGAACACCAGCGCCTTGTGATGATTGGCGACGAGATCCGCGCACAGGCGCGCAAACGCCTGCACCTTGGCGCTGGGCGCGGGGAACGCGCCGGACATGAGCCGGGGATCGCATGCCGCGCGGCGCAGACGGGTGAGCTGCGCGAGGATGTTGAAGCGCGCCTGACCCGAGGTGGTATCCGCGAGGTTCTGATCCACCTCGGCGACCGCCTCGCGGCGGATGGCCTCGTAGAACGCGGCCTCCGTCGGTTCGGGTGTCACGGTGACCACGAGTTCCGTTCGCGCAGGCAGTTCCTTGAGAACCTGAGCCTTCGTCCGGCGCAGGACGAATGGGCCGATTAGGCGCTTGAGCACCTGCTGTGCTTCGCGGTCGCGGCTGCGTTCGATGGGGCCGGCGAAGCGTTCATTGAAGCGGGTGAGCGAGCCCAGAAGGCCCGGATTCGCGAATCGCATGATCGACCAAAGCTCCGCCAGCCGATTCTCGACGGGCGTGCCGGAGAGCGCGAGCCGGAAGTCCGCCTCGAGTTCGAACATGGCGAGCGAGCGCTTGGCCGCGGCATTCTTGATGGCCTGCGCCTCGTCGGCAATGACCGTGTGCCAGCGCCGGCCGTGGAACGCGCTCTGCGCCTGGAGCAGCATCGTGTAGGACACGACGATCACATCCATGGGGCCGGCGTCGGCGATCTGCGCCTCGCGCGCGCCCTCGCCTTCGCCGAAGGCGACGAGACGCAGGCTCGGCGCGAAGCGGCGCCCCTCGTCCATCCAGTTGCCGCACACCGAGGTGGGTGCCACGACGAGAGCGGGTCCGCCCGCACCGCGCGCCAGCAGCACGGCAAGCGCCTGCAACGTCTTGCCGAGACCCATGTCGTCGGCGAGACAGCCGCCGAAACCTGCCGCCGCGAGACGCGAGGCCCAGACGAAGCCGTCCTCCTGATAGCTGCGCAGCTCGGCCTGCAATGTCGTGGGTACGGCGTGCGTTTCCGCCTGCGCCCGCTGCAGACGTTCGAGGGCTTCGCGAAAGCCGGCGTCGGCGTCGAGATTCGCACCGTCCAGCACTTCCTGCAGCCAGGCCGCGCTGACGGGCGCCACGCGCGAGCCGTGACGATCGGTCTCGACGACGGTCGCCATCTCGGCGAGCCGCTGCTTGAGCGTGCGCGTGAGCGCGAGATAGACGCCGTCGCCCATCGGCACGAACCGGCTGGTCCCGCGGGACGCGGCCAGCAGCGCCTCGAAGTCCATGACCAGGGACTCGTCGACCGCCACGCGACCCGCGAGCCGGAACCACTCGCGATCCTTGCGCACCGTGATCTGCAGTTGCGGAGTGTCTGCCGTCGCCACGCGCACACTGCGGCCCTTGGGCCAGTCGACCCCGGAAACGACATCCAGGCCCGGCAGCACCTCCACCATGGCGAGGGCCTGCTCCGGCTCGTTCACCGTCCACTCGCACGCGGCAACCGCGCCCGCGTCGTCATCCAGGAAGGGCAGCGCATCGAGGACCGCCTGCAATCCCGCCTTTTCGCTCGCGAGATCACGCCGTGTACCGACGGACTCGCCACCGATCGCGGCCATGACGCGCTCGCGCCCGACACCGGGCACGAGCCGCGGACCGGCATCGCCGAGCGGTGCCACGGCGAGCCTCAGCGACAGGCCGTCCCCCACCGGTGCGAGTTCGGCGCGCAGACGGACTTCCGCGGCGACTTCTCTCGCGGCCTCGGCAGAATCGGCGTGAACCTGAAACTGACCGGCGAGCGCACGCAACGTCTGCTCGAGTTCCGCACGGCCGGCTTCGGGCACGGAAAAACGTCCGGCGAGCAGCTGCGCGGCGCGCTGCTGCGTCGCGGTGAGACGGATGACGCGCGCACGCTGCGGCGAGTCACGCACGACCGTGAGATGACGCAGGCCTTCCTCGTCGCCCTCACGATAGTTGCCGACATACCGTGAGGCCACCGCGATGTCGTCGTGCGGCCTCGGCGACACGCGCAGCACGTAGCGGTCTCCTTCGCGGACGACCTCGAGTTCCGGCGTGCCCTCCGTCAGGTCGACGAACTGATCGGGCGCATCGCTGAAGACCACGGCCGGATGACCCACGAGCGCGACCACGGCCGCAGCCCGATCGAGCAGGCCGCGGCGGCGGTCGTACGGGTCGCGGTAGACAGCGCTCGCGAGCTTCTGATCGTGGCGGGACAGCGGCGTGGCGCCGAGCAGACGCGAGAACCCGACGCTCTTGCCCTTGTTCCACCCGCGCGTGCCGCGCTTCTGCTCGATGAGATCGATGTCCTCCACGTCGCCGGCGTCCCCGAGTGTCAGGACCCAGACGAGTCGCGACTGTTCCGCGGACTTCGCGGCGGCCTCGACGGGGGCGTCCAGCGCCTGCAATTGCGCGAGCACGTCGCGCCACAGCTCACCCGCCGGACGGACGAAGAACGGACGGGTGACTTCGCGGCTCTGCAGGGTGGCAAGCGCGTCTTCGGCCAGCGACCCGAGCCATGCGAAGCCGCACGCGCCGGTGGCAGCGGTGAGTCGCTTCGTTTCGGTGCCCGCGAATCGCAGCACGTCGGCGTCGACGCCGAGCACGCGGAAGCGCTCGATGCCTATCCACGCGACGGCGAGCAGGCGCCACAGATCGGGAAACACGCGACGCGGATCGTCATGGGTGCGCCGGTCGCCGACCAGGCGGTGATCCAGCGGGGTCTCTCCCAGCCGCGCACGGATCACGTGCACCCACGTGCCCCAGATGTCGAACACCGAGGGGTCGCGACTGCCGGACTCGGCAACGCAGAACCGGCGCGCCGTCTCGAGCGATTTCGCGTCGTTCAGCGCAAGCAGACTCATGGGGTAGATCCAGGCGATCGACGCCGCCATGAGCCGCTTGCGCTGACCGGCCTCCACCTGCAGGGACTTGAGCGCCGCCTGGAACGCGGGGACGGCTTCCGCCCACTGCCCGAGCAGGGCGAGCCGGCAGGCGCGCAGTGCGGCGGCGTAACCGCCGGGCAGACCTTCGAGCGCCAGGAGCATCCGCTCGCCTTCGCCGCGGAGCAGCAGATGCTCGGCCACACACAGCCGCAGCGGCCCCGGCATGGAGGACGCGTGGGCATCGAGGCGAGCGAGCGTCCAGTCACAGAGCGGTACGGCCTCGGCGTTCCAGTGGTAGCTCGCGAACTCGAAGGCCGGGATGGCGAGTTCCCATTGCACTTCGGGACGCACGCGATCGAACAGCACCGGGTCGAAGGCACGCACGACGGCGCCGAGGACGATCTGATGCCAGTCGAACCGGCCGCCGATGAGCTCGCGAAGCTTCGCGATGCGCTCGCGCTCCCACCCGGAGAACATCGCGAGCCGCAGAAAGGCGGCGGTCTTGTGGCTGTCGTACAAAGGCCACCACGCGCGATTGCTGTCCAGCGGCACGGAGTCGAGATGGTTGAGGACACCAAGCAGCGCGCCAGTCGGATAGGTGTCGAGCAGCTTCGCGTAGGCAGTGCTCGCAACGTGGCGAGCCAGCCGGTAGAAACCATCGCGCTGCGGATCGCGCTCCACCACGTTCGCCTCGCGCATTTCGCGCAGGGTGAGCTTGACGTCTTCCTGCGTGTACGCGCGCCCGCCGGGCTGCTTCACACGCAAGGCCCCGAGGGCGGCGTATACGTCCGTCCGCGGCCGGTAGCTCCACAGAAGCGCGAGCATCTGGGCGACAGGCTCCCAGTGCGGCTTCAGGTCGGAGGATGCGGCAGGTGCGGAGGGGCGGGAACTCAAGGGGCGGACAAGGCTGGGATGCAGATTGCATCGCTGGCGATTGTAGCGGCTCGCGCAGCGCCCGCCCGTGCCAATTCAGGCGATGCCGCCGAACAGCGGCGCACGAGCCTCGCACGAGTTGAGCAGCCCGACGATGGCCGCGAGCGAAACCAGGTCCTCGCGGTTGTGCAGCAGGATCCTGGGGACGGCCCGGGCATCCCCGTGGGTGAGCCAGCGCTGCCACGCCGCCGGCACTTCCGAGCCGGGGAGATCGTCGACGCGATCGAACCCCAGTGCTCGCGACTCGGTGGTCCGCAATCGGCAATCCGGCCAGCCATCCACCAGCAGCCTGCGCGCGGCATGCAGGAGATCGCAGTGGGGCTTGTCGCCAAAGGGCTCGCCGAGCCCCTGCAGGCCGTAGCGGGTCTTGAGCAGGGGGACGTCGAACGACTTGCCGTTGAAACTCACCATGCAATCGCAAGCGCTCACGGCCGATTGCAGCGCATCCAGAAGTCCGCGCTCCGCCGCGAACTGCGTGGCGAAGTACTGCCTCACGACCAGCGCCGCACCCTCGAACCGCGCGAGACCGAGCAGGAACACGAAGGTGCCCGTCCCGCCGGCCAGCCCGGAGGTTTCGGTATCCAGGAACAGCAGACTGTCCAGGGGCAGCAGAGGCGAGACGCCGCGACGCAAAGGCACGCTCACCCGCGAGGCCAACCCGGGGCCGATGGTGACACGGCCATGCCGGAACGGCAGCGGCTCGCGGCTCTCGACGACGTAAAGGCCGTCGGCGACGAGCACCGCACCGGTGGTCTCGACCATTGCGGCCAGGCCCTTGCGGCGGGAGCTTTCCCGGGCGCGCGTCATCCGATCGAGTCGCTCGGCCAGCGTCGGCGATGCCGGAGCCTCGGCGGCGCACTCCGGCAATTCGACGCCGCCCTCGGCATCCAGCGCACCCACCGGCGGTGCAGTGCGGACACCGGCCTGCCGCGAAAGTCGCGCCAGTCGCTCACCGAGGGAGGCCATGTCAGTGGACCCGAGGTGCCGACTGGGCCTGTGCATCAGCCCCGAGCAGCGCGAGCACGGCGAGCGCCGCCGCCTTGGCGGTGCGTTGCACGCCGGGCTCCGGCGGAAGAACGGGACCGATGCAGGCGGGACAACCGGACGGACACGGACAGTGGGTCACGAGTTCGTGCGCACGAAAGAGCACCTGATTGCGCAATTCGTACAGCGGCGCGCTGATGCCGATGCCGCCAGGGTAGTTGTCGTAAAGATGCACCGCGGGACGGAACGGCTGATGCGCACCTTCCAGTTCGTACGGGCGACCATCGAGCGTGCGGGCACTGACGCGTCCGTTGGCGTCCAGCGTGGCCGACCACTGCGCCTCACCGTCGCCCACGGAACGGCCGATGTCCCGCAGCTCCGCAAGACTCAGCAGCGCGGCCATGTGGTGCAGCGCATAGGCCGCGCCGAGGAAACCATCCAGCGCCTCGAAGCGGCTTGCGAAGGCGCTTGCGATGGCTTCGGGCGTGAGAGTCCACCAGACGGCGGTGGTGTGCATCTCGAGATCGGGAAGGTTCACGTTGCCATAGCCCACGTTCTCGTGGGTGTAGTAGCGGATCTTCTTGTAGCCGGCGACGCGACGGACCACATGCACCTCGCCCTGGCCGCAGTGGCCCTGCCCGCTCCCGCTGCTCTCGAACTCGTCCAGCACCTTGAGCTTCGTGTAGTCGATGGCGTCGGTGTAGTAGTCGGCGGTGACCTTGCGAACGTAGGCCTTGCGCCCCACCCAGTCGAGCTTCTCGACCTGCCACGGCGAGGCCTGGATCAGGTGGATCGCGCCTTCGTACAGCGTGACAGCCGCGGCGGAGTAGTCGACCTCGGCGATGATGTTCTTCGCACCGTCGGTGATGTCGACGACGAGAAAGTTGCCCTCGGCGATGGAACGCAGCCCCACCGAGTTGGCCGGATAGCTGTCGGCAATCCAGTGCCACCGCGGGCCTTCCCGATGCAGCACTCCCTGACTGCCGAGATACTCCAGCGCCTCGCCGATGGGCACGCTGCCGAAGGTCTCACCCTCCTCGAAGGGCAGTTCGAAGGCGGCACACCGGATGTGATCCATGAGGATCAGCAGCTGATCGGGATCGATTCGCGCGTGCTCGGGGCTTGCATCGAGCAGGGCTTCCGGATGCCGCGCGAGGTACTGATCGAGAAGGTCCGACGTGCACACGAGCACGCCCAGCGCCGTACGCTGGCGCCGCCCGGCGCGGCCGATGCGCTGCTGCGTGGCCGCGATGGTCCCGGGGTAGCCGTTGAGCACGCAGACATCCAGCGCGCCGATGTCCACGCCGAGTTCGAGCGCCGAGGTGGACACCACGCAGTCGATGCGACCTGCGCGCAGCTTGCGTTCCTTGTCACGACGTTCCGTCGGGAGATAGCCGCCGCGATAGGACGCCACCCGGGCCGGCTTGCGCGGGTCGTTGTCGAAGGTGTCCTTCAGGTACTTGGTGATCACCTCGACTTCGAGGCGCGAGTTGGCGAAGACGATGGTCTCGAGCCCGCGCTTGACCGAAGCACGGGCGATCCGTGTGGACTGCGAACGCGCAGAGGCGCGCAGACCGAGGTCGGCATTGACGACCGGCGGATTCCACACGAGAAGCCGGCGCCGGCCTTGGGGCGCACCGGATTCGGAGACCTCCGCGACGGTCTCGCCGAGGATGCGTTCCGCGAGTTCACGCGGATTGGCGATGGTGGCGGAGCAGAGAATGAACTGCGGATGCGAGCCATGAAATGCCGCGATGCGCTTCAGCCGGCGCATCACGTTGGCCACGTGCGAGCCGAACACGCCGCGGTAGGTGTGCAGCTCGTCCACGACGACATAGCGCAG
>CAZEDA010000073.1:0-12991 GCA_964510915.1 uncultured Rhodocyclaceae bacterium
CCTCGCCGGGCCCCGGCGGCACTCAGACCTACTCGCTGTCGCTGCAGGCGCTGCTGTTCCTCACGGCGCTCACGTTCCTGCCGGCGATCCTGCTGATGATGACGAGCTTCACGCGCATCATCATCGTGCTGTCGCTGCTCCGGCAGGCGATGGGCACCATCCAGACTCCGCCCAATCAGGTGCTCGTCGGGCTGTCCCTGTTCCTCACCTTCTTCGTCATGGCGCCGGTCTTCGACCGCGTCTACACGGAAGCCTACAAGCCGTTCTCCGACGAGAAGATTCCGTTTCAGGAAGCCATCGACAAGGCAGCGGTCCCGCTCAAGAAGTTCATGATGACGCAGACACGCGAGTCCGATCTTGCGCTGTTCGTGCAGCTATCGCGTTCTGAGCAGCCCAAGGGACCCGACGATGTCGCCATGAAGGTGCTCGTGCCCGCGTACGTGATCTCCGAACTGAAGACCGCCTTCCAGATCGGGTTCGTGGTGTTCATTCCGTTCCTGATCATCGACCTGGTCGTCTCCAGCGTGCTCATGTCGATGGGGATGATGATGCTCTCGCCGGTCATCATCTCGCTGCCGTTCAAGCTGATGCTGTTCGTGCTGGTGGACGGGTGGAACCTGCTCATCGGTTCCCTGGTTCGCAGCTTCTATGTCTGACGCATCCGGCTCCGGGCCGGTGCCTCACGGAGATCCCACGCCATGACGCCAGAGTCGGTCATCACGCTCATCCAGCAGGCCCTCGAGGTGCTCATGTTGGTGTCCGCGCCGCTGCTGCTCACGGCGCTGGTCGTCGGTCTGGTGATCAGCATCTTCCAGGCCGCCACGCAGATCAACGAGATGACCCTGTCGTTCATCCCGAAGCTGCTCGCCATGTTTCTCGTGATCCTGCTCGCAGGTCCGTGGATGCTCACCGTGATGGTCGACTTCACGCGGCGCATCCTCACGTCGATTCCGCAGATGGTCGGCTGACGCCCGCGCGCGGATGATCAGCCTCACCGTCGCCCAGTTCGAGACGCTGCTCACGGCGATCGGCTGGCCGTTCATCCGCATTGCCGCGTTCATCGCGGTGGAGCCGGTGCTGGGGAACCGCACGATTCCCGTGCGCGTGAAGATCGCGTTGTCCGTGCTGATCGCCATCCTGATCGCGCCGACGGTGCCGGCGCCACCACCGGTGTCCGCGGTGTCGGCCGCGGGCATCCTCCTGCTGCTGCAGCAGATCGTGATCGGTGTTGCGATGGGTTTCGTCGCGCGCATCGCCGTCGCCGCCGCCGAAATGGCAGGCCAGCTGGCCGGCCTGCAGATCGGACTGGGCTTCGCCGTGTTCTTCGACCCGCAGGGGTCGGGGCAGACGCCGGTGGTCGCCCAGTTCTACGGTCTGGTGGCGATCCTGACGCTGCTCGCGTCGAATGGGCACTACGTGTTCCTCCAGGCGCTGGCGGAGAGCTTTCGCACACTGCCCATGACGCCGGAGCCGGTCGCGTCGCTCGGATTCCGCACCGTGGTGCTCTGGGGCGGAGAGATCTTCCGGTCCGGTCTGACGATGTCGCTGCCCGTGGTCGGGGCGCTGCTCGCCGCGAACGTCGCCGTCGGCATCCTCACCCGGGCAGCGCCGCAGCTCAATCTGTTTGCAGTCGGCTTCCCCATCACCCTTGCACTCGGTTTCCTCATGTTCTACTGGTCGCTTCCGCTGATCGTCCCGATGATCGATACGCTCTCCCATGCCAGCGCCGGCGCGATGATGCGGGTGCTGGAACAGTTGCGACCTGCCCCATGAGTGCGTCGCACGGAAACATCGGCGGGCCATCTCCATGGATCGTCCGCTGGGGTGTGGCAGTCCCGCCGGGAGGGCAGGTCCTCGACGTGGCCTGCGGCGGCGGGCGGCATTGCGAGTGGTTTGCCAGCCGCGGGCATCGCGTGCTCGGCGTCGATCGGGACCCCGGCATAGCCAGGCTTCCGGGCATGAATGCGGGGATCGAGGTGCTCGTCGCCGACATCGAGGGCGGGCCGTGGCCTCTCGGCGACCGCCGGTTCGACGCCGTGGTGGTCACGAACTATCTGCACCGGCCGCTTCTGCCCAGGCTCGTGGCGGCCGTCGCGCCGGGCGGGTGGCTCCTGTACGAGACCTTCGCGGCGGGCAACGAGCGTTTCGGCAAGCCGTCCAATCCGGATTTCCTGCTTCGTCCGGGCGAACTGCTCGACGCCGTTCGCGGCGCACTCCGCGTGATCGCGTTCGAGGACGTCGAGATCGCGGATCCGCGGCCGGCGATGGTTCAACGGATCGCCGCGAGGAGGGAGTGAGACTCGCGGCAATCGCATGCCCCGGGCGGGTTTTCGTGAGTGCTTCGGGTAGAATCCGGGGTTTTCGAGGGGAGTGAGAATGCTTACCGGAAGTCTGGTCGCCATCGCGACGCCGATGCGCGACGATGCCAGCCTCGACCTCGATGCGTTTCGCAGGCTGATCGAATTCCACATCACCGAGGGCACCAACGGCATCGTGGCCGTGGGCACCACGGGCGAGTCCCCGACGGTCGACTTCGACGAGCATTGCGAGCTCATCCGCGTGGCGGTCGAGCAGGTGCGCGGGCGCGTGCCCGTCATCGCGGGCACGGGCGCCAACAGCACGTCCGAGGCGATCGAACTGCAGCGTTACGCCAAGTCTGCCGGCGCGGACATGGCCCTGTCCGTGGTTCCCTATTACAACAAGCCGTCGCAGGAAGGTCTCTTCCAGCATTTCCGCGCCATCGCGGAGGCCGTCGACCTGCCGATGATCCTCTACAACGTTCCGGGACGGACGGTAGCCGATCTGCACAACGACACCACGGTGCGGCTGTCGCAGGTTCGCAACATCGTCGGCATCAAGGATGCCACCGGCAACGTGGAGCGCGGTGCGGATCTCCTGCGTCGTCTGCCCCCGAATTTCGCGGTGTACAGCGGTGACGACGGCAGCTGCCTGGCGCTGATGCTCCTGGGCGGTCACGGTGTCATCTCCGTGACAGCCAACGTGGCGCCCCGATCCATGCGCGAAATGTGCGATGCCGCCCTCGCGGGGAACCTCAAGGCTGCCCGCGCGATCAATGACAGACTGATGGGTTTGCACAAGAACCTGTTCCTCGAGGCCAACCCGATTCCGGTGAAGTGGGTGCTGCAGCAGATGGGCCTGGTCGGACCGGGCCTGCGTCTGCCCATGACGCCCCTCGCCAGCCAGTATCACGCCGCCCTGCGCGACGCGATGCGGCAGGCCGGTATCGCTTCGGCCCTGGCCCCTGCCTGAGTCATCAATGACCCGAACCTCGCTCCTCTCGTCCCTCCCCGGGCTACGCTCCGCAGCCCTTTCCGCGATCGCCCTTGTCCTCGTCGCCGGCTGTTCCGGTGCGTTCCAGGGCAAGAAGATCGACTACAAGTCCGCCACCAAGATGCCGCCGCTCGAGATCCCGCCGGATCTCGCTGCGCCAACGGCCGACTCGCGCTTCTCCGTCCCCGAGGGTCGAGGCGACAAGGGGGCGACCTACACGGAATACCAGCAGGAGAGGGCGGGTGCTGCCCGGGCGACCGGTCCGGTGGCTGCGGGCGTGCTGCCCACTTCCGATCGTGTGCGAATCGAGCGAGGAGGGGTTCAGCGCTGGCTGGTGGTGAAGCTGCCGCCGGAACAGGTGTGGCTGCTCGTGCGCGATTTCTGGCAGGAGAACGGTTTCGTGCTCACCGAGGCGGATCCCAAGATCGGCTACATGGAAACCGACTGGGCCGAGAATCGCGCCCGCATTCCCGTGGGCGGCCTGACCGGGTTCCTGAACCGTGCGCTGGACTCCGTCGTGTCTCTCCCCGAACGCGACAAGTACCGGGCGCGCATCGAGCGTGGTGCAGACGGTTCCACCGAGGTTTATGTCAGCCACAAGGGCATGGCCGAGGTCTACTTCCGTGAGCGCGATACGAACACGCGCTGGCAGCTGCGGCCGTCCGATCCGGAACTCGAGGCGACCATGCTGACCCGACTCGCCATTCGCCTGGGCATGCCGGAACCCGAACTGCGGGTTGCGGCGCAGGCGGCTGACGCGACGCCGGCTCGGGCCAGTCTCGTGCGTGCCGATACTGGCAGTGCGGTGGCACTGTCTGACGGTTTCGATCGCGCCTGGCGCCGCGTGGGACTTGCGCTGGATCGCGTGGGGTTCATGGTCGAAGACCAGAACCGGGCCGAAGGGCTTTACTTCGTCCGCTACCAGGATCCCGAGGCGGAACCTCCGAAACGCTCGGGCATGTCGCGGCTGGCCTTCTGGAAGAGCGACGAGAAGAAAGGGCCCGAGCAGTACCGGATCCAGGTGAGCGGTACGAAATCCACGGGCGCGGCGGGAACGCAGGTGAAGGTCCTGAACAACGCGGGCAGCGCCGACGACAGCGACACCGCCAAGCGCATCCTGGCTCTCCTGGTGGAACAGCTGAAGTAGCGGTTTCGACGCCTCCGCCAAGCGCTCGCACACACCGGGGTTTCCTCCCGCCCCATGCGATTCGCGTATCTCGGAAGTGGCAGTCAGGGCAACGGGCTCGTCATCGAGGTCGGCGGGTCGAGGGTGCTGCTCGACTGCGGCTTCACGCTCAAGGACACCGTTTTCCGGCTGGCGCGTCTCGGGCTCAGCCCCGAGGACCTCAGCGCGATCGTCGTCACTCACGAACACGATGATCACGTCGGGGGCGTGGGGCGACTCGCCCGGCGGTTCAAGCTTCCTGTCTGGATCACTCACGGCACGCTGCGGGAATCCGCGGCTCTACTGGACGGCGTCGAGGTTCGACTCATCGAGGGATTCCGGTCCTTTGCGGTGGGCGATGTGCTCGTCCAGCCGTTTCCGGTGCCCCACGACGCCGGCGAGCCCGCTCAGTATGTCTTCTCGGACGGCGCAGTCCGTCTGGGTGTCCTGACGGACGTCGGCGAGAGCACCCGGCACGTGGAACTCATGCTGTCCGGCTGCGACGCCCTTGCGCTCGAATGCAACCACGACCGCGACTTGCTCTGGGGCGGGCCGTACCCGCCATCTCTCAAGGAACGAGTGGGGGGGCGGCTGGGCCATCTCGACAATGCCTCTGCCGCGACTTTGCTGGCGGCACTAGACCGATCCCGCCTGAAGCACCTCGTGGCGGTGCATCTTTCCCAGCAGAACAACACGCCCGAACTCGCCCGGCTGGCGCTATCTGACGTGCTCGGGTGCGCTCCGGACTGGATCGGTGTGGCCGATCAGGCGGACGGGCTCGACTGGCGGACGGTATAGGCCGGCGCTGGACGCAGCCGGTGGTTTGAGTGGATCAACCACCCTGCCGGACACCTTCGGGCTTCGATGCCAGCCAGTCTGGTCCCCGGGCCAAGCTCAAGCTTCCGTCACAGCAACCCGGGTGACATGGCACCCAATCCGATGACAGACGAAAAAAAACCGGCCCGATGAACGGGCCGGTCTGTCGCGAAGCGGGCGCAAGGCCCGCTGCGATTACTTCTTCTCTTCCGGCTTCTGCTCGGCGGGGGCGGCCGGAGCGGGAGCAGCGGCGTCCGCAGCCGGCGCAGCCGGGGCGGGAGCAGCAGCGTCCGCGGCGGGCGCGGCCGGGGCAGCGGGGGCCGGCGCCGGTTCAGCGGCGGGCGCGGGAGCGGGCGGGGGCGGCGGAGCAGCTTCTTCTTTCTTGCCGCAGGCGGAGAGAGCAACCGCGAGCATCGCGGCGAGGAGGAGAGAGCGAGTCATGGCGAGTCCTGTCCTTTGAGATCGGTGAATTCGAGTCCTGAATATCCTTCGGTCTCGGGCGTTACCACGCCGTCGTACCTCAGATGCAAGCGATTGTAACAGTGAGTTACAAACTATTGCCAGTGGTAAATACGCTTTTTTTTCAAAAGACAGGGGAGGCGGAGCGGCGTGCCCACCTGGGAGCCTCTTTGGTGGCCGGGTGGCCTCAAAGCCCCAGGGTCGAACCGCTGCTGGCGGGGTCCGACGCCTCCCAGAGTTCCTGGAATCTGCCCGCCATTGCGACCGTGGATTCCGGGTCGTTCAGGGCGAACGCGGCACGGGCGTGGTCCTCATGGAACCGGTGGACGTGATGGCAGTCGTCTGCGATGACGAGGGAGTCGCGGGCGTGCTTTGCCTCTTCCCGTGTCTCCCGGAGGGAAATGACATGGGCGAACCGCGTAGCGAGCGCGATGAAGCGGGGGCAATCCCGGCGCAGGGCCGCCGTGTCGTGGACGACCACCCGGCACTCGTTCCGCGCGTTCGCGAGGCAGAACGCCTTGAGGGCGTCGATGCGTGCCGGGGTGTCCCAGGCCCGGCCCAATGACCGGTCGAAGATGAGCAGCTTGCGTCGGGCGGCGGTCACGACCGCTGTGACCGACGTTTCGAGTTCGGCAAAGCTGGTCAGCGTGCTGCGGATCTGGATGGATGCGGGGTCGGTCACTTCGGCGCCCTCCCGGGAAATGCGGCCAACCCGTGCGAATCCCGTGCCCGCAGCTCAATCGGTCACGATCTCGACGAATCCGTGGCCGACCCACTCCCGAAGAAGTCCCAGCCCCGCCGGCGAAACGTCCGGCCCCAGGACTTCGCCCCGGTCCGCCAGCGTGATCAGCCAGGACGGCACTCCCCGCGGAAAGCGGTAGATCTCGCCGTTCAGGAACGCGGCTCCGGCGCAATAGAGGAGACGGGACTTGCGATGGAGCCGGACGCCGCCCCGGGCCAATGCCCTGCGCATTCCCGCGGCCGAAGGGACGTCGGCAGGTGGATCGAACACGACGTCGCGTTTGGGTTCCGAGAGGTACCTTCCCAGGAAGGTCTCGAGCGCACGGCGCTGCCAGCGAACGCGTCGGAGTTGTTCTTCCGCGGCATCCACCAGCCGGGATGGCAGGCGGCCGGGATGCCGGCTGGGTGTGAGTCCGGGATCGGCATAGCGACCTGGAAGATCCAGTCCGTCCGCCAGGTCGTGGAGGAACTCCTGGGCAAGCTCGTTGTGCGAGGGCGCGCGGAACCCGATGGAGTAGGTGAGGCACTCGTCCACGGCCGTGCCCTCGTGCGCGAACCTCGGAGGCAGGTAGAGCATGTCCCCTGGCCCGAGGACGAATTCTTCCTCCGCGCGAAAGCGGCGCAGGATGCGAAGCGGCAGGTTCGGCCGCAGATCCAGGTCGGTCTGCGCACTGATGCGCCATCGGCGCCGGCCGGGCCCCTGCAGCAGGAACACATCGTACGAATCGAAATGCGGGCCCACCCCGCCGCCAGGCACCGCGTAACTCACCATCAGATCGTCGAGTCGCGCACGCGGCACGAAGTCGAATCGCGACAGCAGCCGGGCACCGTCATCGAGATGCAGGTCCACGCCCTGGACGAGCAGTGTCCAGTTGCGGGCCGGCAGACGCGCCAGGTCCTTGCGGCGGAAGGGGCCGTAGTCGAGCGACCATTGCCGGCCGTCTCGCATCACAAGCCGCGACTCCACGTCGTCCCGGCAGGCGAGCTCGAACATCCGGTCGCGATCGAGGAATCCTTCGAAGCCCGGGAGCGCCTCGCGGATCAGGTGGTGATGCCGATGCCAGTGCGTGCGCAGAAACGTTGCAGGGGTGAGCCCGCCCAGCAGCCGGGTGCGTTCCGCGGGGGATGCGCCCGGACGGGAGCGGTGTTCGGGAGGTGTCATTGGAGTGGAATGTTGCGCGGGGTATTTCAGTTAGAATCGATCGGGATGTTGCCAGACGGACATCCAGGGAGCGTGCGTTACATGTTGAAGGAAGGTGACCCCGCGCCCCGCTTCGACTTGCCGGATGCCGAGATGGAAATGGTGAGTCTCGATTCGCTTCTCGACAAGCATAACGTGGTGCTGTTCTTCTACCTCAAGGACGACATGCCGGGGTGCACCATCGAGGCGATCGACTTCAGCGAGCGGGAAAGCGCATTCAGGAAACTCGACGCGATCGTTCTCGGCGTGAGCCGGGACGACTGTCTTTCGCATGGGGCTTTCCGGGACAAGCACGGGCTCGACCTGCAACTGCTGTCCGACCCCGAAGGCGAGGTCTGCGCGCAGTACGGCGTGCTGGTGGAAAAGGAATTCGAAGGCGGGCGCAAGCACTGTGTGCAGCGCTCGACATTCGTCATCGACAAACAGGGCCGGATCGCCCGCGCGATGTATGGGGTCGCGCCGCGCGGTCATGCCCAGGAAGTGCTGAACGTGGTCAAGGGGATGAGATGAGTACTGCCATTGCGAAGAACACCGTGGTTTCGTTGCGCTATGAACTGCTCGACGCCGAGGGCGCCGTGCTGGAGAAGGCCGACGAGCCGATGACCTACCTCCACGGCGGCTATCACGGGATCTTCCCGCGCGTCGAGGCGGAACTCGAAGGCAAGTCCAAGGGCGATGCGCTGGTCCTCAAGCTCGAGCCTGAGGACGCATTCGGGGAGTACGACGCCGGACTCATCCGCGTCGAGAAGCGCGACCTGTTCCCCTCGAACGTCGCCGTCGGCATGCAGTTCCACGGCACGTCCCAGGAGTCCCAGCAGGTGATGGTCTACACCGTGACCGATGTCACCGCGGATACGGTGGTCGTGGACGCGAACCATCCTCTTGCCGGCAAGAGCGTGCAGTTCTCCTGCACCGTGACGGAGGTCCGCAAGGCCTCCCACGAGGAAATCTCCCACGGGCATGTGCACGGCGCCGGCGGGCATCACCACCACTGAAATGCACAGGGCGCCTCCGCGGAGGCGCCCTGGTCTCGTTCGCGCCCGGCGAGTCCGGGCCGATGGGCTGTCAGCTTCAGGAAATCGGTTCGGCGTCAGCCTTTCGCGGTGACAGCAGACGCGAGTTCCTGTCGTCCCGGAATACGATGGGTTTCACGTTGGCCGGCAGCTGCGGCTTCTGGGCTCGCTCAACCGCTTCGGTGATCAGGTGGTGATTCGGTGAGAGGTCGCACACCGGGTCGGTGTTCGTCGCATCGCCGGTCAGCTGGAAGGCCTGGCAGCGGCAGCCGCCGAAATCCTTTTCCTTTTCCGGACAGGTGCGGCAGGGCTCCTTCATCCAGCCGTCGCCGCGGTAGGTGTTGAACGCGGGCGAGTCGTTCCAGATCCACGACAGATCGTGGTCCTTCACGTTCGGGAAGGTGATGCCCGGCAGCATCCGGGCTTCGTGACACGGCAGTGCCACACCGTCAGCCGCGACATTGAGGAAGATCGACCCCCAGCCGTTCATGCAAGCCTTCGGCCGGGACTCGTAGTAGTCCGGGTGCACGAAGTAGATCTTCATCTTGTCGCCCACGCGCTCGCGGAAGGCATTCGTGACGGCTTCCGCGCGGACGAGCTGGTCCTTCGTCGGCATCAGCTGCTCACGATTCTCCATGGCCCACGCATAGAACTGCGTGTTGGCGAGTTCGACGAACTCCGCGCCCAGCGTCTCCGCCATTTCCAGGATCTGCTGCGTGTGATCCAGGTTGTGCCGGTGCATCACGCAGTTGAACACCATCGGGTAGTCGTACTTCTGGATCAGTTCCGCCGCGCGCTTCTTCAGCTCGAAGGTCTTCGTGCTCGAAATCCAGTCGTTCATCTCGCGGGTGGAATCCTGGAACGAGAGCTGGATATGGTTCAGTCCGCCTTCCTTGAAGGCGGCGATGCGCTTTTCCGTGAGGCCGATACCGGACGTGATGAGGTTGGTGTAGTAGCCCAGGCGGCCGGCCTCGGCGATGATCTCCTCGAGGTCATCGCGCATGAGCGGCTCGCCGCCCGACAGGCCGAGCTGCACCAGGCCGAGTTCTCGCCCCTGGCGCAGCACCTTCACCCATTCCGCGGTGGTGAGCTCGGGGCCGAACTTGGCATAGTCGACCGGGTTGTAGCAGAACACGCAGTGCAGAGGACACTTGTAGGTGAGCTCTGCATTCAGCCAATGGGGCTTGCTAGGCAGTCGCGGGGCGGATCCATCCGTTGCCATGGGCAACCTCCAGAAAATCGACGACATCGGCGCGAAGGTCCGGCGCGCCGGGGAATGCGGCTTCGAGGTCGGCCACGATCGCATTGAGACTGCGGGCACCGTCCACCCGCTTCATGATCTCCCCCGCGCTGCCGGGGAGCTTCACCATGCCTTCCGGGTAGAGCAGCACGTGCATGTCCTGCGCCGGTTCCCACTGGAAGCGGTAGTACTTCGCGAGCGACAGGGGCGCTTCGTGGTCGAAGGGAACGCGCTGGGGAGCGGCCATCTCAGCCCTCCGCCTTGTCGCCGATGCCGTAGTTGACCATCATGGCGTCGCACATGGTCCACAGCACGTCGAGCTTGAACTGCACGATGTCGAGGGCACGCTTCTGCTGCTCGCGGGTCTGGAAGTACTCGAGCGTGACGCGCAGGCCGTGCTCGACATCGCGCCGCGCTTCGGAAAGCCGCTTGCGGAAATAGGCATAACCCGCCTGATCGATCCACGGGTAGTGCTGCGGCCAGTTTGCCAGACGTTCCTTGTGGATCTCCGGTGCGAACAGTTCGGTGAGGGAGGAGCAGACGGCCTCCTGCCAGGGACGGGTGCGCGCGAAGTTGATGTAGGCATCCACGGCAAAGCGAACGCCGGGCAGCACGTGCTCCAGAGAAGTGACTTCCCGGCGGTCGATGCCGACCGCGTCAGCGAGTGTCAGCCAGGCTTCGATGCCGCCTTCGTCACCCTGAGTGCCATCGTGATCGATGATGCGCTGGATCCAGAGACGGCGATGGTCCCGGTCGGGCATGTTGGCCATGATCGCGGAATCCTTGATGGGGATGGCGATCTGGTAATAGAAGCGGTTGCAGACCCAGCCCTGGATCTGGGCGCGCGTCAGGCGGCCGCTGTTCATGGCGACGTGGTAAGGGTGGAAGATGTGGTATCGACTGCCCTTCGCGCGAATCTGCTGCTCGAATTCCTCGCGTGTCCACGGCAGATTCTCGGCTGCGCCCATGTCGGATCGTCCTTCTAGATTTCGATGTCCATGCCGTCGAAGGCCACTTCGATCCCGGCACGCGCGAGTTCGGCACGCTGCGGGGAATCCTCGTCGAGGATCGGATTGGTGTTGTTGATGTGGATGAGGATCTTCCGCTTTGCCGGAAGCGCGCGAAGCACCTCGATCATGCCGCCGGGACCGGACTGCGGCAGATGCCCGATGTCGCGGGCGCGCTTCTTCGAGATGCCGAGCTGCACCATCTCGTCGTCGGTCCAGAAGGTGCCGTCGACCATCACGCAGTCGGCCTGCTCCAGGTACGGCTTCAGATGCGGTTCGATCTCGCCCAGCCCGGGCGCATAGAACACGCTGCGGCCCGTGCGCGTGTCGCGGATGCGCATGCCGACGTTGTCCCCCTCGTGCGGATTGTCCCGATGAGGCGAGTAGGGCGGCGCCTTGCTCTTGAGCGCCACCGAGGTGAATTCCAGGTGCTGGCCGCCGACCACGTCGAAGCGGTTGCCGGCCTCGATCGGGAGACGGTGCCAGTTGACGCCGCAGTAGTGTCCGAGGATGTTGAACAGCGGATTCCCGGTGGTCATGTCCTCACGGACCATGTCCGTGCAGTAGAGCTCGAGCGGCTTGCCCTCGCGCAGCATGAGCAGACCGGTGGTGTGGTCGATCTGACCGTCCATCAGCACGACAGCCTTGATGCCTGTATCGCGCAGTGCGCGCGCCGGCTGCAGTGCCGGAAAGGCACGAATCTGGGCAAGGATATCGGGCGAGGCGTTGAACAGGACCCAGTCGGTGCCGTCCCCGCTCACCGCGATGGACGACTGCGTGCGAGCCGTGGCGCGCAGGGTTCCCTTGCGAAGGCCATCGCAATTCGGACAGTTGCAGTTCCACTGGGGGAAACCCCCGCCGGCGGCTGCGCCTAGGACATGCACTCTCATGACGGCGTGTTACTCCAGAATCCGATGCGGTTCACCGAAAACGAAAGCCCCGCGAACGGGGCTTTCGTCGGCACCATCCGCGAAATTAGCGGTTGGCGATGTACATCGTGACTTCGAAGCCGAAACGCATTTCGGTGTACTCAGGCTTGTTCCACATAATAACCTCCGAATGATAGAGTTCAGGGATTCCGGCGCTAGTCTGCGCCGCCTTCTACTACCGATGTCCTGCAGCATGTTTTCCCACCCCGGGCACCGCGCGATCGTCGCTTTGCGCCGGAGTCGAAATTGCAGAACATCTGGGTATCCAGTGTCCGGCATGTCCCTTCGCGTTCCATCGAAAAAATCCTCAATGTGGTCTCATGATTTTCATGAGATTGCGCGCCCCAGTCCGGAGTGATGAAGGCGGCGTCGAACGGGAACGCGCAGCGGCCGTCGAGCAGCAGCAGCCGGTCCGACGACATCGTCGCGCCCTGGTACCGGAACCCCGCGCTCCTCGGCGCCCTGGTCGGGTCGCTGACACTGCACGCGGTGGCGCTCGGCTTTCTTGCTTTCCTGAAGCCTCCGGAGCAAGCGAAGAAGAAGGTCGTGACCGTCCGGCTGATCGAGCCCGAGCGCAAGCCACCTCCGCCGCCGCCCCCGCCTCCACCACCTCCTCCGCCCGAGAAGAAGCCGCCGCCCAAGCCGGTGCCGGTCAAGGAAGCCAAGGCGCGGAAGAAGTCCCAGCCGCCGGCGCCCGTTCCTCCGAAGCTCGTGGCCCGGACGGAACTGGCACCGCTTGCCGCCCCCGAGCTCAAGACCACGACGCGGACCCTGCCGCGGGTCGAGGCCCAGCCGTCCCTGGCCGCTCCGACCAGGCCGCTTCCCGCACCGGAGGTTCCGAAGTTGAGCGATCACGCGCCGGCACCTCCAGCGGCGGGGCCGGACCTCCGCCCGCCGCCACGACCCTCGCCTGAGCTGCGCGCCCGGCCGGAAGTGGCCGCGATGCCGCGTCCCACGCCCGAAGTGGCCTTGCCAAAGATCGCCTCGGCCCCGCCAACGCTTCCGCCTGCGGTGGGGGAGCGTGCGCCTGCCGTTACGTCCCCGACCCTGCCAAGGGATGTTCGCCCGGCCCCTCGCCCCGAACTGCGCGCCGAGGTCCGGCCGGAAGTCAGCGCTCCGGCGCGCCCCG
>CAZEDA010000074.1:0-12962 GCA_964510915.1 uncultured Rhodocyclaceae bacterium
CCGCGAGCTGATCCATGCACGTGCCGCAGGACACGATCACGGTCTTGATGTCGAGGTAGTTGAGCGTGTTCGCGATGCGGTGGAACAGCACGCGGTTCTCCGTGGAGATGGCCTGGCCCTTGTCCAGTTCGCCGGCTGCGCGCTGCGGATAGCCGCAGCACAGGTAGCCGGGCGGCAGCACGGTGACCGCGCCCACGTGATAGAGCATGGCCTGAGTCGCGAGACCCACCTGGCTGAACAGCCGCTCCGATCCGCAGCCCGGGAAATAGAACACGGCCTCGGCGTCGTCACCCGCGCGCTGCGGATCGCGGATCACCGGCACCATGGACTTGTCCTCGATGTCCAGCATCGCGCGCGCCGTCCGGCGCGGTACCGACTTCGGCATCGGCTTGTTGATGAAGTGGATCACCTGCGCCTTGATCGGTGCCTTGCCGAGCGTGGCCGGCGGCTGTCTGGTCTGGCGCTGGGCGAGCCCCAGCCGTCTGGCCCAGCCGTAGGCGAAGCGCTGAGCCTTGTAGCCCCAGTCGATCATCACCTTGCGGGCGAGCTTGATGGTCGCGGGATCGGTCGCGTTGAGGAACAGCATCGACGCGGCCGTGCCGGGGTTGAACTTCTTCTTGCCCTGCGAGCGGAGGAAACCGCGCATGGCCATCGACACGTTGCCGAAATCGATGTCCACCGGGCAGGGATTCACGCACTTGTGGCAGACGGTGCAGTGGTCGGCGACATCGCTGAATTCGTCGAAGTGCGCGAGCGACACGCCGCGGCGGGTCTGCTCCTCGTAGAGAAACGCCTCGATGAGCAGGGACGTCGCGAGTATCTTGTTGCGCGGGGAGTAGAGCAGATTCGCGCGCGGCACGTGGGTCGCACAGACGGGCTTGCACTTGCCGCAGCGCAGGCAGTCCTTGATGGAGTCCGAAATCTCGCCGATGGCGCTCTGCTCGAGGATCAGGCTTTCCTGTTCCAGCAGTCCGAAGGACGGCGTGTACGCGTTGTCCAGATTGGCCCCGGGCAGCAGCTTGCCCGCGTTGAAGCGCCCCTTCGGGTCGACCTCGGCCTTGTAGGCCTGGAACGCCGAGACCTCGCCTGGTTCGAGGTAGTCGAGCTTCGTGATGCCGATGCCGTGCTCGCCGGAGATCACGCCGCCCAGCGACTTCGCCAGCGACATGATGCGGGCCACCGCGCCATTCGCCTGCTGCAGCATCGCGTAATCGTCGGAATTGACGGGGATGTTCGTGTGGACGTTGCCGTCGCCCGCGTGCATGTGCAGGGCCACGAACACCCGGCTCTTCAGCACGCGCTTGTGGATGGCATCGATCTCGGCCCGCACGGCGTCGAACGTGCGCCCGTCGAAGATCTGCATGAGCGGCGCACGGACCTCCTGCTTCCAGGACACCCGCAGCGAATAGTCCTGCAGGCGTCGGAACACATTGCCCTCGTGCGAAAGCCCGGGCGGAACCATGAGCGGGCTCGCGTCCAGGGCGGACACCGGATCGTCGAGATGCCCGAGCAGCCAGGTCCAGCGATCACGACAGTCGCGGCAGAGCGCGAGCGCATTGTCGATGCGGGTGTCGAGCACCTCGGCCGCGGACAGCGACTCCTCGCCCTGGTTCAGCTGGAGCGGACCGAGGAACGCGGCTTCGAGCGCATCGAGCAGCTGCAGCTTGTTGCGGATCGACAGTTCGATGTTGATGCGCTCGATGCCATCGGAGTACTCCCCCAGGCGTTCGAGCGGGATCACGACGTCTTCGTTGATCTTGAACGCGTTGGTGTGCTTCGCAATGGCTGCGGTCCGCGCGCGGTCGAGCCAGAATTTCTTGCGGGTGTCCGCCGACACGGCGATGAAGCCCTCGGCGCCGCGCGCGTTTGCGATGCGCACCACCTGCGAGGCGGCAGCACCAGCGGCATCTTCGTCGTCCGCCGCGATATCGGCGAGGAGCACCATCTTCGGCCTCACGCCCCGCTTCGCCTTGGTGGCATAGCCCACCGCCTTCACGTACCGCTCGTCCAGGTGTTCCAGGCCCGCGAGAATCGCGCCGCCGGGCCGGGCATCCATGTGGCGCTTGATCTCGACGATCGACGGCACGGCGTCACGGACCTGTCCGAAGAACTCCAGACACACGGTGCGTATGTGCCTCGGCATCCGGTGAAGCACGAACGTGGCGGACGTGATGATGCCGTCACATCCCTCCTTCTGGATGCCGGGCAGCCCCGCGAGGAACTTGTCCGTGACGTCCTTGCCGAGACCGGCCTTCCGGAAACGCGAACCGGGAACCTCCAGCGTCGTCGCCGGGCCGTCCGGCGTGCGGCCGTCCGGGCGGTAGCGCTGGATCGCGAATCGCGCGGTCGGCGCGTCGTGGATCTTGCCGAGGTTGTGATCGAGTCTCGTGACGTCGAGGAATCGTCCTTCCGGATCGACCATGCGCCACGACACCAGATTGTCGAGCGCGGTGCCCCACAGCACGGCCTTCTTGCCGCCGGCATTCATCGCGACGTTGCCGCCGATGCAGGAGGCGTCCGCGGACGTCGGGTCCACCGCGAAGACGAGGCCCTGGGCCTCCGCGGCTTCCATCACCCGGCGGGTGACGACACCTGCACCGCACTTCACGGTGGCCACCGGTACGTCGACGCCGGGGATACGGGCCGTCTCCACGGGGGAGAGCGCGTCGAGCTTCTCGGTGTTGATCACTGCCGATCGCCACGTGAGCGGTACGGCCCCGCCGGTGTAGCCGGTGCCGCCACCTCGCGGGATGATCGTGAGTTCGAGTTCGATCAGGGCGCGGACCATCTCCGCGACTTCGTCCTCGGTGTCCGGATAGAGCACGACGAAGGGATACTCGACACGCCAGTCGGTCGCGTCGGTGACATGGGACACACGCGCGAGTCCGTCGAACGCCACGTTGTCCTTGCGCGTGATTCGCGCCATGCGGCGGGACACCTTGCGGCGGAGACTGGCCACGGCTTCGAAGCTGCGTTCGAACGCCGCCACGGCCTCGTGGGCCAGCGTGAGGAGTTCGCTCACGCGGGCATCATCGCTATTGCGGCGCTTCTCGATCTCGCGGAGCCGGTGATGCAGGGCGCCGACCAGCGCGCTGCGACGATCGGCATTGGCGAGCAGATCGTCCTCGAGATACGGATTGCGCCGGATCACCCAGATGTCGCCGAGCACTTCGTACAGCATGCGTGCGGAGCGGCCGGTACGACGCTCGTCTCGCAGCGCGCCGAGAAGTGTCCAGGCTCGCGAGCCCAGCAGACGGATGACGATCTCGCGGTCGGAGAACGACGTGTAGTTGTACGGAATCTCCCGGAGACGCGACGCGGTCTCGGGGACGAGATCAAGCAGATTCACTGGGTTGCAGGTGCTCCGGGAAGGACCCTCATTCTAGGCAAAGTCCAGCGCGGCGTCGCGGCCGGAACGGGCTGTTGTCCAGGCTGCATGGGCTGCGACGTCATCGTGGCGCTCAGAACAGCGCGGCAATCGCGGCGTATCGCGCGCCCTTGCCGATCGCCATGCAGACCAGCGCGGCCAGGACGTTCACCCTGAGCCAGCCCGCGGCCGCACACAGGCCGTCGCCGATGACGGGTACCCAGCTCAGCAGCAGGGTCGCGGCACCCCATCGCTCGACCCAGCGCAGGCGAGGGGAAAGGTCTTTCCGGGGAAAGAACCGGCCGAGCAGATAGGTGGTGAGACCGCCCAGCGTGTTGCCGACCGTGGCAACCGCCAGCGCGGCAGGAATCGACGCCGGCCACTCGGAGGCCACGGCGGCGAACACGATCTCGGAGTTCCCCGGCAGGATGGTCGCCGAGCTGAAGGCCGAAACGAACAATCCCAGCAGCCCCGAGGAAAGCTCCATGGGAACGCCGGCTCGGGTTTACTGCGGCTCCAGCACGCCGAACACCTTCTTCACGAGGCGTTTGCTCGATTCGAGAGGATTTGCGCGGATGGCCTTCTCTTCCTCGGCAATCGACAGATAGAGCCCGTCGAGCGCCTTGCGGGCGACATACCCGTCGAGATTGGCGTCTTCCTCGCGAACCAGTCCGAAAGCCACCCCCCGGCTCGCGAACCGGTTGTACAGATCGGCAAGCTTGAGACGCTTCGTCGCTCTCGCGACGATCGGCAGGAAGCGGCGGGTGAGCTCCTCTTCGGTCTTGGAGCGGAAGAACTGCGTCGCCGCGTCTTCGGGGCCGGTCAGGATGGTCTTGGCGTCCTGGATGGTGAGCAGTCTCACGGTGTTCAGCAGGAGATTCTTCGCGTCGGGGACGGCCTGCTCGGCCGCGCGGTTCATCGTGGTCACGAGTTCGTCGGCCTGCTTGCCCATGCCCACGGCCTTCATGCCCCGCGCGACCTTGGCGAGTCCGTCCGGGAGGGGGATGCGTACGCGTTCGTTCCCGAGAAAGCCATTCTCCTGCCCGAGGCGGGCGATCGCGTTGCCGGCACCGATCTCGAGGGCCTGCCGCAGAGCTGTCGCGACTTCGTTGTCGCGGAGTTCTTCCAGACTGAGCGCGAGGGCCCCAGGACTGCCGGCAATGAGACCGGTGCAAAGGACGAGGCCGAGCCAGCGACGACGGGCAGAGTGGTGCATGGAGTGTCCTGAAGGGAGAGGCAGAAGTCCGGCGGCGAACCGCCGCATGGGGGCCGAACCTACGCCACGTCAGGAAGGCAGGCAACCCGCTACAGGCGAAAATCAGCCTCGGGAACGCCACAAAAAGAGAGGGCGACCGGAGAGGTCGCCCTAAAATCGCGTTTGCCAGGGAGAAACGCTACACGTCACCCATCCGGCGGCAGGCCGAATTGGCAACGGTTGAACTGTAGGTGATCTGATCCATCAATGAAAATGATATATTCGGATCATAATCATTGATTAGAGTCTATGGATGAGCCGACCTGTCCCGCGCCCCGGCATGCATGTGACGCTGCGCCAGCTCCGGGTTTTCGAAACGGTGGCCCGCCTGGGCAGCTTCACCCGCGCGGCCGAAGAACTGTTCCTGTCCCAGCCCACGGTGTCGATGCAGGTGAAGCAACTCGCCGAGGCGGTCGAACAGCCGCTGTTCGAGCAGATCGGCAAGAAGATCTACCTCACCGAGATCGGCGAGGAACTGCAGCGAACCTGCCGGGAGGTATTCGAAACCTGGGCGCGGTTCGAGATGACCGCCGCCGACCTCAAGGGAATGAAGAAAGGGCGCCTCAGGATCGCCTGCGCTACCACTGCCAAATACTTCCTGCCCCGGCTGCTGGGCCCTTTCTGCGAACGCTTCCCCGGCATCGACGTGCGCCTGGAGATCGGCAACCGGGAGGCCATCATCGACCGGCTGGCCCGCAACGACGACGACCTCTACATCCTGGGGAACCCGCCGCAGCAGTTCGATATCGCCATGCATCCGTTCCTGGACAACGCTCTCGTGGCGGTGGCGCCATCGCACCACCCGTTGTGCCGGGAGAAGCACATCCCGCTGGCTGCCTTCGCCAGGGAACGCATGCTTCTGAGGGAGCGCGGTTCGGGCACGCGGATGGTCACGGAGAAGTTCTTCCGTGACCACGGCATCGAGATCACCGCAAAGATGGAGATCGGGTCCAACGAGGCCATCAAGCAGGCCGTGGCGGGCGGTCTGGGCGTAAGCGTGATGTCGCATCACGCCCTGCTGATGGAGCCCATGGGTGGAGAGGTGACCGTGCTTCCCGTGGAAGGGTTTCCGATCGAACGATCGTGGTACGTGGTGTACCCGGGAAACAAACAGCTGTCCGTGGTCGCCCAGGCCTTTTTCGACTACCTTCAGAACGAGGCCCGGCGACACCTGGCCCAGGCCGCGGCGGCATCCTCGCCTCAGTTGGCGGGGGGTTCGCAGTAGCGGGACCAGTCCATCATGAGGTTCACGGCAAGCTGACGACGCACGCCGTACTTCTCGCTTCGCATCATCGCCATCTCCGCGGTACCGACCTTGGTCATCTTGCGGAAGTAGCCGACCTGGTCCATGGCACCTTCCAGTTTGTCACCCAGCTTGAGATCGAAGGGGCTCGCGCGAAAGAGGATGGCGTGCCCGTCTTCGTTCTTGACCAGCACGTAGTCGCACTTGGCATCGAGCCATACGACTTCCGCGGTGATGGCGCTGGCGTGGGTGGAAGAAAGCAAGGCCACCAGGGCGGCCGCGAGGCCGGACAGGGCGGAACGTCGGAGTGCGAATGGAGCCATGAAACAGCCTCGGGCAGTGAAACAAGGATTGTGGGGACCGGGTCCGGAGAGCCCGGCGAGACTGGTCGCGACACTATCACAACGTCCTGTCCGGGTCGGGCTGCGAGGCCGCATCGTCTGACCAACGCGCATCCGGTTTCCACGATAATCCGTCCATGAATCCTTCTCTTCTCGACAATCTCAACCCGGAGCAGCGCGAGGCGGTGACGCTGCCCGACGTCTCGGCCCTCATTCTCGCCGGTGCGGGCAGCGGCAAGACCCGGGTGCTCACCACGCGCATCGCCTGGCTCGTGCAGTCGGGTCGCGTGAGCCCGCGCGGCCTGCTCGCCGTGACCTTCACCAACAAGGCTGCCCGCGAGATGCTCACACGGCTCTCGGCGATGCTTCCCATCGACACGCGCGGTCTGTGGATCGGCACCTTCCACGGCCTGTGCAATCGTCTGCTGCGCGCCCATCACCGGGAGGCGGCGCTCCCGCAGAGCTTCCAGATCCTCGACACGCAGGACCAGCTCGCCGTCGTGAAGCGCGTGATGAAGTCGCTCGGCATCGATGACGAGAAGTACCCGCCGCGCCAGGCGCAGTGGTTCATCAATTCGGCCAAGGACGGTGGACTGCGCCCGTCGGCGGTCGATCCGGCGGATGAGTTCGAGAGACGCATGCTGGCGGTGTACGAAGCCTATGACGCGCAATGCCAGCGCGAGGGTGTCGTCGATTTTGCGGAACTCCTGCTGCGCTGTTTCGAGCTGCTCAGCCGCAACGAGATCCTGCGCGAGCACTACCGCATGCGGTTCCGCCACATTCTCGTGGACGAGTTCCAGGATACGAACAAGCTGCAGTACGCGTGGCTGCGCCTGCTCGCAGGCAACGCGAACTGCGTGTTCGCGGTCGGTGACGACGACCAGTCCGTCTATCGATTCCGCGGTGCCGAGCCCGGCAACATGCGGGACTTCGAGCGGGATTTCGGCGCAAGCCACGTGATCAAGCTCGAACAGAATTACCGGTCCCACGGGAACATCCTCGACGCCGCGAACGCCCTCATCGCCCGGAACCAGGTCCGCCTGGGCAAGAACCTCTGGACGGCCGAGGGGCGAGGCGAGCGGCTGCGCGTATTCGAAGCGCCATCCGACATCGCCGAGGCCGCTTACATCGTCGACGAGATCCGCGCGCTGCGCGCCGACGGCATCGCTTCCCACGAGATCGCGCTGCTCTACCGCTCCAACGCGCAGTCGCGTGTACTCGAACACGCGTTGTTCAATGCGGGGCTCGCCTATCGCGTGTACGGTGGCCTGCGCTTCTTCGAGCGCCAGGAGATCAAGCACGCCCTGGCCTATCTGCGGCTCGTTGCAAACCCGGAGGACGATGGCGCGCTGCTGCGTGTCATCAACTTTCCGACGCGAGGCATCGGCGCCCGTTCCCTGGAACAGCTCCAGGAGGCCGCGCGAGTCCGCGGCACCAGCCTATGGCTGTCCGCCTGCTCGGACCCGCCCTCCGGCAAGGCGGGTGCGTCCATCGGGGCGTTCGTGCATCTCATCGAAGGCCTGCGCAATTCGGTCCAGGGCATGTCTCTGGCCGAAACGGTGGAAGCGGTCGTGGATGCCAGTGGCCTGAAGGATCACTACCAGACCGAGCGCGACGGCGCCGAACGCAACGAGAACCTCGGGGAACTGGTGAACGCCGCTGCCGGCTTCAATGCGGAGCAGCTGTACGACCCGGCTGCACCCGACGGCGGCGTGGTGGATCTGTCGGACCCGATGGCGGCGCTCAATGCCTTCCTCGCGCACGCAGCGCTGGAGGCCGGGGACTACCAGGCGGGCGCCGGCGAGGACGCCCTGCAGCTCATGACGGTGCATTCGGCCAAGGGTCTGGAGTTCCACTCGGTCTTCATCAGCGGCCTGGAAGAGGGTCTGTTCCCGCACGAGAACAGCCTGAACGCCGACGACGGCCTCGAAGAGGAGCGTCGACTCATGTACGTGGCGCTCACTCGCGCCCGGCGGCGGCTCTACCTCACCTTCGCGCAGTCGCGGATGCTGCACGGACAGGTCCGTTACAACATCGCATCACGCTTTCTGCACGAGGTTCCCCCGGAACTGCTGGAGCGGGTCAACACGCCGCCGCCGCGCGCCTTCGGCAGCATGCCGTTCGGCGCATCCCAGACCGCGCGACCCGCTGCGCCGAGCATGAGCCAGTCGGCCTCCGGCTGGCGCGTGGGGCAGAACGTCATCCACCCGAAGTTCGGAGCAGGCGTCATCGTCAATGCGGAAGGTCGCGGCGCGGATGCGCGGGTACAGGTGAACTTCCGCAACGCAGGCCTCAAGTGGCTTGCGTTGGAGTATGCGCGGCTGACTGCGGCGTAGGGAAGCTCCTGGCTGCTACAGGAGTTCTTCGGGAGGCGCCGGTTCCGCGGACGGCTCGACCGGATGGATGTCCCGGTAGCTCACGTACACACTGGTCACCATCAGCGGCATCAGAGCCCAGAAAGCGACTTCCATCGCCGTGATGCGGGGCAGACCCAGTGCGGAGAACAAGGAGAACGCCACGGTCGCCAGCCCGATGAGCACAGCCGTGTACAGCGCGAACGGCAGGGCGTTCCGGACGATGGCGCGAAGCGACGTGAGCAGTGCGACCGGGCCACGCTGACCGTCCAGCACCACCGCGACCGGCGCGAACCATACCGCGAGAGCCATCGGCAGCCCGATCGCGACGATGATGATCATCGCGACCGACATGCGATCGCGGAGCTCGATGGCCTGATCGGGTGTGAGCGTCTCGGGCTTCGACATCGCCGTCGTGAAGAGGTCCCCCCCCAGCGCGAACAGCACCAGCATGAGCGCCATGTTCACCATCAGGTTGATGCCGCCGATCGAGGCGAGGTCACGCACCGGCCCCCGGAAGCCGCTGAACAGCATCGTGACGGGGATGGAACGGCCGGCCTCGGCTTCCACGCAGGCCTTGGTCCAGCCCGCGAGGATCACCGGCAGGAAGACAGCGATGGCAGCGAACACCACGGGATGGATCGCTCCCGCGGAAATGATCGCCCAGGTCACGAGCGTGAACATCAGCCAGGTAAGCGGCTTTTTCGCGACGAGCCGCCACCCGCGGACGATCCACTGCCAGCCATTGCCGATCGGCACGCGCCGCGGTGCGGCGTGCGGACTCACGCGGGAAGCGCCAAGTGGTCTGCTCCGGCGGTACCTTCGCCACGGTGCGTGCGGAGCACGCGCTCGAAATGGGCGGGATCGTGGGCGTGCGTGAGTTCCCCGGGTCTCGGCAAGTGGAAGTCGTAGAGGCGCGATACCCAGAAACGCAGCGCCCCCGCGCGCAGCATCAGGGGCCACGCCGCCTGCTCGGCCTCGGTGAAGGCCCGCTTGCTCCGATAGGCCTCCAGCAGAGCGCGGGTGCGCGCAGGATCGAGCGTGAAATCCTCGGCGAGGCACCAGTCGTTGACGGTGATCGCCACGTCGTACAGCAGGATGTCCACGCAGGCGAAGTAGAAGTCGATGACGCCGCCAATGTTGTCGCCATCGAACAGCACGTTGTCCCGGAACAGGTCCGCATGCACGACACCACGGGGAAGCTGATCGTGCCGGTGACTTGCCTGGAATCGCACTTCATCGGTCAGCATGTGGCGATTGGCGTCGTCGAGAAAGGGCAGGAGTGCCGGCATCGTCGCCGTCCACCAGGCGGGGCCGCGCAGGTTGTCGAGATGACCGCGATAGCTGCCCCCGGCCAGGTGCAGATCGGCCAGAACCTCGCCGACACAGGCGCAGTGTTCCACCCCGGGCTGCATCACCGGGGCGCCCGCGAGACGCGTGACGAGCGTGGCCGGCTTGCCGTTGAGCTCGCCCAGCAGTTCGTTGCGAAGGTCGGCGATCGGCTTGGGGCAGGGCAGACCATGGTTGGACAGGTGCGCCATGAGATTCAGGTAGAAGTGCAGCTCCTGGGGGCGCAGCTTCTCGAACAGCGTGAGCACGAAACGACCCTGGGTGGTCGTGACGAAGTAGTTGGTGTTCTCGATGCCGGCCAGGATGCCCTTCAGCTCGGTCAGGTGACCGACGCTGTAGCCGTGCAGCCACTGCGAGAGTTCCTCGGGCGAGACCTTGGTGAAGACCGACATGTCGCGGCGTTTTCCCTCGGGGCCCGGTCAGAGGTTGAGGAGCGCTTCGCGCTCGGCCGCCGAGAGGTCGAAACCGCGCTTCTCGTAGTGGGCGAAGATGGCTTCCACGATCTTCTCGGGCTCGTCGATCACCTGGATGAGATCCACGTCGGCCGGATCGATCATGCGTTCGGCGACGAGTGTCGTGCGGATCCACTCCAGCAGCCCGTTCCAGAACGGGCCGTGCACCAGGATGATCGGGATGCGCCGCGACTTGCGCGTCTGCACCAGCGTGAGGGCTTCCATCAGTTCATCGAGCGTGCCGAATCCGCCTGGCATCACGACATAGGCGGAGGCGAACTTCACGAACATGACCTTCCGCGCGAAGAAATGCTGGAAGGTCTGACTCACGTCCTGATAGGGATTGGTCTGCTGCTCGTGCGGAAGCTGGATGTTGAGGCCCACCGAGAGCGAGCGGCCGAAAAATGCGCCTTTGTTCGCGGCTTCCATGACACCCGGGCCGCCACCGGAGATGACCGAGAAGCCCGCATCGGACAACTGGCGGGCAATGCGCTCGGCAAGAAGGTAGTAGGGATGGTCGGGTGGCGTACGAGCGCTGCCGAAGATGCTCACCGCGGGACGCACGGCATTCAGCCGTTCGGTCGCCTCGACGAACTCTGCCATAATCCCGAAGACCCGCCACGACTCGCGCGCGGACCACGATTTCTCCAGCAGTTCCGGTGCGAGCGGAACAGGAATCTTGTTCCTGGTCGTCATCTTGTTTGCTTCGAAGCTGCCGTAGGAAAATGAAAACGCTTCTGCTCGTGGACGGTTCGTCCTACCTGTACCGCGCGTTTCACGCGCTGCCGGATCTGCGCAACCGCGCCGGCGAACCCACGGGCGCGGTCTACGGCGTGGTCAACATGCTGAAGCGTCTTCGCCGTGAAGTGCCGGCCGATTATATCGCCTGCGTTTTCGACGCAAAAGGAAAGACCTTCCGCGACGACTGGTACCCGCAGTACAAGGCCAATCGTCCGTCCATGCCCGAAGACCTCGCCGCGCAGATCGAGCCGATCCACGCGCTGGTGCGCGCGCTCGGCTGGCCGCTGCTCATGGTCGACGGCGTCGAGGCCGACGACGTCATCGGGACACTCACGACTCGTGCCAGCCGCGAAGGCATGCGTGCGGTCGTGTCGACCGGGGACAAGGATCTCGCCCAGCTCGTCGATCCCAACGTCTCGCTCGTGAACACCATGTCGAACGAGGTGCTCGACGAAGCGGGGGTCCTGGCGAAGTTCGGTGTGCCGCCCGAACGCATAGTGGACTACTTCGCTCTCGTGGGCGACAGCGTCGACAATGTGCCGGGCGTGGAGAAGGTCGGCCCCAAGACGGCAGCCAAGTGGATCCAGCAGTACGGCTCGCTCGACGACATCGTGCGCAACGCCGCCGACATCGGCGGGGTCGTCGGGGAAAACCTGCGCAAGGCCCTCGACTGGCTGCCGCTGGGCCGCAGGCTCCTCACGGTCAAGTGCGACGTCGATCTGCCCTTCGGTCTCGATACGCTGGCGCCGCAGCCGGAGGACACCGCAGCACTCGGCCAGTGGTTCGAGCGGATGGGGTTCAAGACCTGGCTCCAGGAACTCAAGTCTTCGGCACTCGCCGATCCGGCCACGGCAGAGTCCGCACCGGCGCTTGCCGTGCCGCCTCCGCCGAAGCATTACGAATGCGTCATCGATAGCGAATCCCTGGATCGCTGGATCGGGAAGATCCACGCGGCCGAACTGACATGCTTCGACACGGAAACCACCAGCCTCGACCCGATGGCCGCTCAGATCGTCGGCCTGTCGTTCTCGGTGTCCCCGCATGAAGCCGCCTACGTGCCGCTGATGCACCGCTACCCGGGTGCTCCCGATCAGCTGAGTCTCGCCGACACGCTCGCACGACTGAAGCCCTGGTTCGAGGATGCCTCCAGAGCGAAGGTCGCACAGAACGCCAAGTACGACATGCACGTGCTCGCCAACCACGGCATCCGCGTGGCGGGCGTGCGGCACGACACGCTCCTGCAGTCCTATGTGCTCGAGAGTCACAAGCCCCACGACATGGACAGCATGGCGATGCGGCATCTCGGCGTGAAGACCATCACGTACGAGGAGGTCGCGGGCAAGGGCGCCGGACAGATCGGTTTCGACCAGGTGTCGGTGGAGACTGCCACCCAGTACTCCGCGGAGGACGCGGACATCACGCTCCAGCTGCATCTCGCCCTGTCGCCCCAGGTGAGCGCCGACGACAAGCTCGCCCGCGTGTACCGCGACATCGAGATGCCCGTCATGCCGGTGCTGCTGGCGATGGAGCGCCATGGCGTGCTCATCGATGCCCGTCGCCTGGAGGCGCAAAGCGCGGAACTCGGTCAGAAGATGCTCGTGCTGGAGAAGGAAGCCCACGAGCTCGCCGGTCAGCCGTTCAACGTCAACTCACCCAAGCAGCTCCAGGAAATTCTGTTCGAGAAGCACGGCCTGCCCGTCATCAAGAAGACGCCGAGCGGCACACCCTCGACCGACGAAGAGGTGCTCGAGCAGCTGGCGCTCGATCATCCGCTGCCCAAGCGCATCCTGGACTACCGCGGCCTCTCGAAGCTCAAGTCCACCTACACCGACAAGCTGCCGCGGATGGTGAATCCGCGG
>CAZEDA010000075.1:0-12932 GCA_964510915.1 uncultured Rhodocyclaceae bacterium
GCTATGCGATGCCGGGATCGCCATCCACGCCCAGCAATCGCGGCGTGTTCAGCTTTGGCGGGGTGATCACCTTGCGATCGCGAAGGTACGTCTCGACCACATCCCATATCGGCTCGCCCGTCACGCCTTCGGCGACGGATGCCCATCCGGCCACCTTGTACGTACGCGCAGGATCGAGCGGTTTGTCACCCAGGCGCAGGTCACCGATTCGCTGCCCGACCGTCGCACGCGGCTCGCAGGAGTAACTCAGGCCGCCCACACGCACCATGTCGCCGCCCTGCTGGTAGTACGGATGCGGATGGAACAGATTGTCCGCGACGTCTTCGAGCACGGCCTTGATCCGCTCGCCGGTCATCGGGGTGACGGTCACCGCGGGATAGGTGATCGCCGTCTGCGCCATGACGTCCTCTCGAGTAATGGTGTCGCCCGCGAGCAGCGACGCCCCCCAGCGGAACCCGGGCGAGAATGCGATGGGCACGTCCTTCACGCGCATGAGCGCATCCACGATCACCTGGTCGAAGGTGCCGTTGAAGTTGCCGCGGCGATAAAGAGTCCCTTCGGTGATCGCGAGCGGGTCGACCAGACGATCACGGTAGGGCGCGCGAACACGCTCCACGAGCGCCTGCATCGCCGGGTCCGGGGGCAGCAGATCGGAAAACACCGGGACGAGGCGGTATCGGTAGTCCCGCACCTGCTTGTCACGCACGTCGAGGTCGAGCGCACCGACGAACTTGCCGTTCGACCCGCCGTTGGTCACGAGGGTCCGGCCGCCCGGGTTGGCGACCTCGATGGCAACGGGTACCCCGTCGTGTGTGTGACCGCCGAGAATCGCGGTGAGCCCTGTCACGCGCGAAGCCATCTCGAGGTCCACGTCCATGCCGTTGTGCGATAGCAGCGCCACGACCTGCGCGCCGTCGGCACGCACGGCATCGACCATCCTCTGCAAGGATTCCTCGCGGATGCCGAAGGTCCAGTCGGGCACGAGATGCCGGGGATTCGCGATCGGCGTGTAGGGGAACGCCTGTCCGATGATCGCCACGCGCACACCATTGCAGTCTCGCATGGTGTAGCCCGGAAACACCTCGTCGTCGAAGTCCTGGCTGCGGATGTTCTGCGCGACGAACGCGATGCGATCGCGCATGGGCCCGTCGATGAGCTCGCGCACGCGTTCCGCGCCGTACGTGAACTCCCAGTGCCCGGTCATCACGTCCACACCGAGTTCGAGGCAGGCCTCCACCATGTCGGCGCCGCGGGTCCACAGCGCGGTGGCCGATCCCTGCCAGGTGTCTCCACCGTCCAGCAGCAACGCGCCCGGCCGCTCCGCGCGCAATCGCTTCACCAGCGTGGCGAGATGCGCAAAGCCGCCGGTCCTGCCATAGCGGCGGGCCGCGGCATCGAAGTCGAGATGGGTGAAGGCATGGGCGGTACGGGTGCCCGCCGGAATGCCGAACCGCGCGAGCAGCGCCTCGCCCACGAGATGCGGCGGACGCCCTCGGGCGCCGCCCACGCCGAGATTGGCGTTCGGTTCCCGATAGCGCATCGGCAGCAACTGCGCGTGCACGTCGGTGATGTGCAGGAGGTGAACGTTGCCGACGGGCGGCACCGAATAGAACTCGGTGTCCACATCGCCCGCCAGCGCCCGGCGGCCATCGAGCGTCAGCCCGGCGGCGGCGCCTGCCGCGAGCATCTGGAGGAACTCGCGGCGTTCCACGGCGGCGCCGTCAGTCCCGGTTTACCGGAGATTCCGGGTCCAGCAGGAAGGCCACCGCATCGGCGATCTCCTGCGGGGTGAGCCAGCCGCTGTGCCCGAAACGCGGCATGCTGGAACAGGGGAAGAACGCCTGCGCGTTGTAGATCTTCTGATACGTGTAGCGCACGGCCTCGGGGCCATTGCCGCGCAGCTTGCCGATGCCGGTGAGGCTCGGGCCCAGGTTGCCCGCCGCGACTTCCTTCTTCGCGAGGGCATGGCATGCGTAGCAGTTGCCGCCCTTCTTGCGGTCGGCAGGGTCCGGCTGGATGCGGCCGATGTGCCCGCCCGTACCAATGGACGCGAGCTTCTCGCCAGCGCGCCAGTCGCCGAGGAGCTTGCCGTCCTCCGGATAGCGGATGGTCTGCAGCTGCGACTCCACGATGCGGGCTGCCACGTCGGCAGGCGGGCGATTGCGGTGCTTGCTGCACAGCGCCTGCACTTCGTCCTGGTCGAGGCGCGTGCGACGCTCTTCGTCGGAGGCGCCAGGGAAGGACCGGCGCACGGTCTCTTCCAAAGCATCGGCAGCGAACGCACCGGTGGCCATCAAGCACAGCAGCAGCGTGATTCCATGCATCAGCCGCTTCATCGCTTGATCCCCGGTCCCTGCATCACGCCGCCCCGCGCCTGATGCTGCAGGTAAACCTGCAGCGCGATGATGGCGTCGGAGCCGAGTTCCGGCTCCGGGTAGCGCATCTGGCGAATGCAGTCGATGAGCCGGCGTTCCATCGTCCACACCGCACTCTGCGACACGCGATAGGCAGGCCAAACCGTCATGGAAGTGCGCGCGGATGCCGGGTTCTCGAAGTTGGGCAACTCCTGCAATCGAATGCGCCGGTCATCCTGCGAGTGGCAGGTGGCACAGGCAAAGTCGAGCGGACCGGAACGCCGGTAGAAGAAGTCCGCACCAACCGCCAGCGCCGCGGCTTCCTTCGCGTGCTTCACCGGCGTGTCGATGGGCTGGCCCTTCGAGCGCGTGGCGACGAAGGTCACGAGCGCTTCGAGGTCGGAGCCCGCCTTGTACCAGGCGCGGGTCGCGTCCTCGTAGGCAAAGCCCTGGATCGTGGTCATGCACGTGAGCAGACGGGACTCGGCATCCTGCACGCGATCGGTGTCGGCAAAGTAGCGCGGCAGGCGCGCATAGGCGCCTTCCACCACACCGGGCCCGAGTCCGAGATCGCACTGTTCCAGCGTGACGTTGCGCGGCCCGCGCGGCGTGGTCCACAACTCCTCGCCGCGCAGCTCCATGAGCTCGGCCGGATTGCCGTCTTCGAGCATCTGCCGATACTGGGCGATGGCCTCGGACGCGCTCTGGTCACCCCCGACCGCACCGCACGTGATGCCCAGGCCGAGGGCCGCAGCCATCACTCGCCTCATGCGATCAGACCTTCGTCCGTCCGGCTGTCGCCCTTGTTGTCCACCCAGGTGACCTTCACGGTCTCGCCCTTGGCGCCGCCGCGGAACTTGAACGACAGGAACGGGTTGGCGGAGATCGCCGGCCCCCACTGCGCCGAGAGCACCACCTTGCCCTGGTGCTGCACGCTCACCTGCTGGATGAACAATGCGGGGATGACATCGCCTTTCTCGTTCTTGCGCCGCCCGGTTTCCATCGGGTGGCTCATGAGGATCTTCACTTCGGTGATGCCGCCGTCGTTGCGGGCGCGCACCTTCATCGGACTGCCCATGCTTCGCTCCCGTGACCGTCAGCCGCCGCAGCCGCCGAGCGTGACCTTGATTTCCTTCGTGGCGAACGCGAACTTGCCGCCCGCCCGCACCAGCACGTGGACGTTGGAGGTTTCCGCCAGCTTCACGCGCGTATGGACCTCGGGAAGCGTCCCCCCCGGAAAGGTGAAGACGCCGGAAAGCGCGTTGGGGTTCTTGTCGGCGAGCAGCGCGATGGACTCCGTGCCGGCAATCCGCGAGGTCACGGTGATCGGCACGACCGCGCCATTCTCGGCGATCTCCGGTGCGGTGACCACGATGTCCGCGCCAGCCGTGGCGTCCCTGGCGCCGAGGGCCTCGAGCGCCTCCTTGATGGACTTGGCCTCGAACGCCGCGCGGTTCCACTCCTGCGCGGCAGCTTCGGGCGACAGCCAGCCGGCTGCCACGAGCGCCGCGAGCAGTCCGCTCCCGCGCTGCAGGAACTCCCTTCGAACCATGGCGTGCGTCCTTCCGTGTGTGCTGTAGGAGGCAGGATGATACCGCGTCGTGCCGCCGTCCCTCCTGCCGCAACGACGGGCCTGACGCCTCGGCTGACATCGTCTTGCATTCGGACGCCGGCCCGCCTAACCTCGGCGCCGGGCGCGGGGACCCGCGTGCGAACAGGCAGGCAGACGATGGACATCCAGGCACTGGTGGAACCCGACCGGGTGCACCGCACGGTCTACACCGACTCGGAGATTTTCGAGCGGGAGATGACCCACATCTTCGAACGCATCTGGGTCTACTGCGGGCACGAGACGCAGGTGCCCAACCCCGGGGACTACCACACGGTCCGCATCGGCCGTCAGCCGATGATCATGGTGCGGGACCGCAGCGGGGAGATCCACGTGCTGCACAACCGCTGCCCCCACCGCGGCGTGCAGCTCTGCGGCAACACGCACGGCAACACCGGCCGGTCCTTCGTGTGCTCCTACCACGCGTGGAGCTTCCACCTGGATGGCAGCCTGAAGACCATCCCCCTGGGCGAGGAAGCCTACCGCGGCACGCGGATGAACAAGTCGAACCCCGACTGCCGCATGAAGGCCGCGGCGCGCGTGGCGAACTACCGGGGCTTCGTCTTTGCCAGTCTCGCGGACGACGGTCCCTCGCTGGAGGAGTTCCTCGGCGAGGCCAAGGTGGCGTTCGACGACATGTGCGACCGCTCGCCGGAGGGCAAGGTCACCGTGGTGCCGGTGTGCCACCGGGTGATCCAGCATTCGAACTGGAAGTTCTTCATGGAGAACCAGCTCGACGCGCTGCACCCCTCCGTCACTCACCAGTCCACCGGGGTCTCGGCCACCCGCGTCGAGAAGGCCATCGCCGACAAGGAAGGCAGCGCACCGCTGCACTACCACATGCTCTCGACGTTCGCGTCGTCCTTCGAGATGTGGGACAAGGTGCAGACGCTCAACTTCCCGCGCGGGCACGGCATTCTGAAGGCCTACATGGGCCTGCGCCCGCAGGACCCGGACACCCGCGCCTATGAGGCGCTTCTCACCAAGGCTTACGGACGCAAGCGCATGGAGGAATACCTGTCGCGCAGCATCCATCACGTGCTGGTCTACCCGTACCTGTCGGTGCAGTCGCCGCTGCAGCAGCTGCGCTGCCTGCGGCCGCTGGGCCCGGACAAGACGCTATCCGAGATCTGGCACTTCCGCCTGGACGGCGCACCGGAGGCGATCTACCGCCGGTCCCTCTGGTACTACAACCTGGTCAACTCGCCCGCGACGATGATCAACGCCGACGACCTGGAGAACTGGACCAAGGGTCAGTGGGGGCTGGAATCGGAAGGCGGCGACTGGGTGAGCTTCCATCGACACTTCGGCACGGACACGCGCGAGGGCGACGTCACCCTCTCCACCCACGGCACCTCGGAGGTGGTCATGCGCAACCAGTTCGATGCCTGGGTCCGCTACATGACCCAGGACTGAGGCGACCCACCATGACCACTTCCCGCAAGACCGCTGCCAAGCCCCGGTCCACCCGTGCCGCCAGGGTTGCCCGCGGCGTATCGGCCCATCTCGAAGCCGACGTCGTGATCGCCGGCGCCGTCGGGCGTCGCAAGACGGGCGCCCAGGCCATCGCCCCGGATCATTCCCCGCGCGGCCCGGTTTCGTCGAAGGCGCCGCCCCTGCCAGTCGCTGTGGCAGCCCCGGGGGACTTGCACCGCGAGGTCGAGCAGTTTCTTTATCGCCAGGCCGAGCTGCTGGACGGGAAGCATTGGCAGGCGTGGATCGACCTGTTCACCGATGACGGGACGTACTGGATGCCGGTGTCGGCAGACCAGACCGACTGGCTCAGCTGGCCGTCGATCTTCATCGAGGACAAGTCGCTGATGACCGTCCGCATGGGCCGGGTGACGCACCCGAACGCCTGGTCCCAGGCCCCGCTGTGGGCCACCAATCACCTGGTGAGCCACGTGACGGTCGAGTCTGCCGACACCGAAGGGCTGGTGGTCCGGTCGCGGTTTCACATGATGGAACTGCGGCGCGACGACATCCGGCATTTCGGCGGCAGCTATCGCCACCATCTGGTGCGCACTTCCGCGGGGCTCAGGATCCGCCAGCAGCGGGTGGACCTGTTCAACGCCCAGGCACCGTTCGACTACGTCCTGCAGGTGTGGGTCTAGACAGCATCGTGCGGATCGTCCCGAAGCCCGCGGGTCGGCAACTTTCCCGCCCAAAACCAGTCGGAGTCGTTGTAAGCTTCCACGGTCCTCTCTGGAGAGGGTGCCGGGACGTGCCGATTCCCCGGTGCGGATGACTCATGCACGACGACCTTGACGTTTCGTCCTGCCGCCACGTCAACCGCCCCCCAACGGAACAGCGTTAACGGATCACTCCACCCGGATCAACATGCAGCGCCCCATGAATGCAATCGTCCGACGGCTTGCTGTCGTCCTCGTGCTCCTGCTGCCCCTGACGGCCTGCGTCTCCGTCCGGCAGTCCTATCTGCTCTCGGACGTCGTCACGCGCAGCCAGCGCAGCGACTCGTCTTCGACCATCGTCTCCGCCCTGCGGACGTCCCGCACCAGCTATGCCCTCAAGGGTTCGGACTTCGCCGAACTGCGAGCGGCCGGCGTGCACGACGATGTGCTGGATTTCATCCAGCAGACATTCACCAATGATGTCGACCTTCTCGTCCGCTACTGGATGGGCAACGAATCCATGGGCCGCTGCGGGCCGTGCTACCCGCAGCAGGTGGACCTCTCCACCCTGCGTTCGAACGGCTCGATCCGGCAGACGCCCCCCCCTCTTCAGAGCTATCCCGGCCGGGCGCTGGGGCTACCGAGCTGGTATCGCACCACGTGGGGTTACTCGCGGAGCGGTGGCATCACCGTGGACGAGCTGCGCGATCTCGCCCGCAGCGGCATGTCGGAAGATCAGCTTCTGCACGAACTGCGCACCCGCCCGGTGGTGGACGTGATCGGCGTCGGTGGCCGCGCCAGCTTCTCGTCGCGCCTCGCGGCGGGCATCACCGGCTCGACCTTCGCCGACCTCGCCGACGAAGGCCTGCCACCGTCCGTCCTCGACGAGTTGCAGGCCAACTACCTCGCTGTGCTGGTGGAGCACCTGCGGCTGAAGCACATGCAGCTGGGGCGAGGCGCCAAGCCCTGAGCGCGTTGTCCTTCGCCGGGTGACGGGAGAACGCCTGGGCTGTCAGAACCGGTATCCCAACTGCACGCCGACGCTATTCCCGTTCGCCTTGAACCCGCCGCCTTTCAACTGGTAGTCCATCCCCGTGAAGCGCACGCCGACGTACGCGCCTTTGCTCGCCTCCGCGCCGGAGATCAGAAAGTCTGCCTGTACCACGTAGCCGAGCGCGGCATCGTAGGTCTGGTCCACCCCGGACGCTGCGCCGGAGCTGGTCACCTTCGGGTTGAGGTGGTAGGTGATTCCGCCACCGATCCGCAGTTTCCAGAAGCGATAGAACGCCAGCAGATCCACGGGATAGCGCACCCAGGACACGTCGCCGTTCTTGGCGTTGATGAAATCCGCCTTGACGCCGATCGTCGTCTCGATCTCGAAATTCTTCGCCTCATTGAGCAGCGACACGCCGATCCCGCCCAAGATGCCGGTACCCGCCTTCACGTTTTCGGTGGAGCCGCTCGTGAAGGTCGCCACGACCAGTTCGTCACCACCGGCCTCGTAGCCGATCTTGACCGTCGGACTGAGGTCCACGGCCTGGGTAGTCGCAGACGCGATAGCGAGCCCGGAACCGGCGATCAGGGACGCAATACGGGAACGGACCTTGTCGGAACCATCGAGTTGCATGCGAAATCTCCGTGCGCAGACGGACTGCCGGGACGACCGAGACATTCGGCGACACCGGGCACCGCGTCTTTCGATGGCACGACTATACCGGCCACCTCCAGCCGGCGAAACACCACGAAAGTGGAACCCTCCGGCCGGACACCCGCCGCGCGCCAGATCACACGTGGGTGAGTTTCAGGCGGACGGCGGGCGTTTCTCCCGCCCCGATCGGATGAGCCATTGCGCCGCGACGATCAGCACCACCAGCGCACCCAGCGCCGTGAACATCACCGTCGTGTCCGACTGCGCGGCCAGCGCGACGAGCCACGGCATGCGCCCCGGCAGATCCATGTCGGCACCCAATCGTGTGATCCAGTCGATACGCGGTGGGGCCGGCTTGATGACCGGGCCGTTCTGCGGGCGGCCGGACATCTCCCACACGCGGGCGTCCGTCCGGTCGAAGGCCACCGTGAGCAGCCTCGTCGGCGAACACGCGAGCAGATCGATCCGCGTCGGCCCCGCCCGAAAGCGCCGGATCTGCGAGCCATCAGCCGCGTTCCAGAGCATCACATGACCGTCGTCGGTGCCCGTGACCACGGTATCGCCCGTGGCGCAGACCGCGCTCGCCTCCGACTCGTGCAGCAGAGCGAGCTTCTGCCCGGTCGTCGTCGACCAGACTTCCACGGTGTTCTGCGCGAGCACGAGCAGCCGCTTCGCGTCGTCCGAGAATGCCAGCGGGTTGTAGGCGGCGTCGATCGTCACGGCCTCCGCAGCCTCCTTTCCACGCCACCACTGGATCGTCTTGAGCGACGCGGTGACGACCCGGTCGTCGGGCGCAATGGCAATGGCCGTCACATCGGGGTGCGGCAGTCTGACGATCTCCCCGGTCGAGAGATCGATCACGTTGCCGTACTGGAACGATCGGAGGAAGGCTGCCCGATTACCCGACGCCGTGAGCGCGTTGAGCCCCATCGGCTCGAGCAGGCGGGGACCGGGCGCATCGGGGCCGAAGAGCCAGAGGGAAGAAGGGCCGTCGGTCATGGCGGCTACACCCTTGCCGTTGCCGTACCACGCCACTTCCGGGAAACCGTAGCCCCACTTGGAGGGGTCTTCCGCGTCGCGACGCTTTGAGGCGCCATGCACCTGCGCCTGCTGGCCGGTAGCGGCATCCCAGCGGATCGCGACGGTGGCACTGCCGGTGAGGACCTGCCGGGCATCGGGACTCCAGACTGCCTTCACCGTGTCGGAGCCGGTCAGGTACTCGGGACCGTAGCGGGAACTCACGAGCCGGGAGAGGTAGCCGATCGGCCGCTGCACCTCATCGAGCTCCGCGAGCGCCAGAAGGTCGTAGGCGCTGCGGGGCCACAGCGCCAGGAACTCGTAGGGGTCCTTGTGCCGACGCCAGTCGATCTCGACCTGCATCTCGGTGAGATAGCCGGGAAGGAACATCACCGTGAGGATCGACGGCAGGCCGATCAGAAGCAGCAGGATTCCCAGCAAGGTTCGGCGGTTCATGGTGCAGCGCCGCTCAAGGGATGATCTTCGCTTCGCGGAACGCTGCGAACTGGCGTAACAGCATCTCCTCCGAATCGACGGTCTCGCCGAAACCGTAGCGGCGAGCCTTGCCCATGTCGGAGATGATGTCCCACCGGGCGCTGAACACGAAGTCGCCGAAGGCGTAGCCCGCCAGCTGATCGAGACGATACGGCTGCAGGCCGTGCGCCTTCACGAGTTCATCCCACCGGGAGGCCATGGCGGGCAGGAACTCGGCGAGCTTGCGCGGCGCGGGCTGCGCCATCGGCACGCCGAAGAAGTCGGCCATGCGCGGCCACACGTTGCGCCAGCGGATGAGATCGCCGTTGGTGACGTTGAAGGCCTGGTTTGCGCAGGCGTCGCGGGTGGCCATCCATTCGATGGCACGCGCAAGCAGGCCCGAATCGGTGCACTGATACAGCGTTGTCCAGTTCTCCGGCGCACCCGGATGGCAGAACGCTTCGCCCGTCGCCTTGCAGAGGCTCCCGTACACCGCGAGCAGCAGCGCGAGATTCATCGGGCTGCCGAGCGACAGACCGCAGATGGCATGCGGGCGGACGGCGGTCCAGGTCCAGCCGCTCTTCCACTGCCGCGCCTCGAGCCAGTCCTGCTGATCGAAATAGAAGTTGTCGCCCGCATGGCGGGGATGGTGTTCCTTCGCCGGCGTCGTGAACGGCCCCAGGTGAGACCCGTACCACTTCGTGCCCTCGACGAGATGCACGTGTCGCAATGCCGGACTCACGGCTTCGAGGGTTTCGACGAGATTCACGAGCATCGCCGTGTTGCGGTGCCGGTGCCGCTCGGCGTCGGCATCCTGCACGAAGGCGCAGTAGAAGACGTGGGTGACGTCGCGCAGGTCCGCCAGTTTGCTGCGGCAGTCCTGCGCGTCCGAGAGGTCGACACTCACGTGCCGGAAATCGCCTCCGATGTCGGGCGACCGCCGCGACAGCGCGACCACATCCCATGTCCCGGTCGACGCCAGGTGGCTCGCGAGATAGCGTCCCGTGACGCCCGTGGCCCCCGCGACGACCGCGACATTGCGACTCATCGGGAGGGATGTCCGGCTGCTTCATTTGCAGCCTCCGCTTCGGCTTCGGCCTCGCGCTTCGCGTAGTCGACCGGCGGCCCGGCGCGCAACTCGCTGGAGCGCTCCAGTCCCTTCACGACGGCGACGATCGCTTCGTTGTACGGCACGGGCACACCGAGCGCATGCGCCTCGCGGACGAGGGCACCATTGATCGCATCGACTTCGGTGCGCCGGCCCTGCTCGATGTGCTGCATCATCGACGGCTTGTTGAAGCGGACGCGGCAGTGGGAGCGGATCGTGTGTCTCGGATCGGAATCGGCGAGGCGGATGCCCTTCTTCGCCACCACGGCCAGGATCTCGTCGATGACTCTTTCCTGCAGGGCATTCATCTCCGGCACCCGGAACATGTCGCCGCTGCGCAGCTGCGTGACGGCCGTGAGCGCGTTGATGCCGCAGTTCAGCACGAACTTGCTCCAGATGTACGCAACAGGGTCGGCGACGATCTCGGTTTCGATCCCGGCGTCGTTCAGCATCTGGTGCATGGCGCGGATACGCGCGGTGTCGGCGCCATCCAGTTCGCCGATGGAGGTCATCCCGGCGTTCGTGTAGGCGGAGCGGCCCGGCGCGGGATTGGCCGCGCTGTTCATGCTCACGCCGGCCACCACGCGCGCGGCGCCGAGTTCGTCGACGAGGGCCTCCACGTTGCCGATGCCGTTCTGCAGGGTCATCGCGAAGCCGTCCGGCTTCAGTATCGCCCGAGCACTCTTTGCCGCGGCACGCGACGCATTCGTGTCGGTGAAGACGATCGCCACATCCACCGGCGCCAGACCGTCCGTCGTCAGGAACGCGGGCACACGGACCACATGGTCGCCCCGCACGCCCTCGACCTTGAGGCCATCGCGCCGGATCGCCGCGACGTGTTCCTCTCGCGTATCGATAAGCGATACGTCCACGCCGTTTCGAAACAGCAGGCCGCCGTAGACACCTCCCATCGCACCGGCGCCGATCATGGCAATCCGCATCGCACTTCCTCCGCAGTTCAGAAGAGCGCGCATTGAAACATACTTGCCAGGGGCGACCGGCGGTTGGCATGAACTTCCGGATGAGCAGATACTTGGCGCAGACTGGAGCCTGTTTCCGGTACGGGGACTGCCATGGGCAACGCCAGATACAAGTTCTGGGGCTGGGGACGGATCGGCGAAGGCGTCGCACCGGCCGACCGCGACATTCTGGAGATGCAGGTCCGCTCGCAGCTGGGGCCCGGCGACGGCGCCCGGGTTCCTCCTCCCCGGGTCGACGAAATCGCGCTCGCCCCATCGCGTCTCGCCATCCCGCGTTCCCTCGCGCATGCGCTCACTGCCGACCCGGAAGAGCGCCTGATCCACAGCTACGGCAAGTCCTACCCGGACAGCGTTCGAGCTTTCGCCCGTGAGTTCCGCCGCCCGCCGGACCTCGTGGCGTTTCCGCAGACGGAAGCCGAAGTCGTGGCGGTGCTCGACCACGCGGATTCGGTGAACGCCGCGGTGATTCCGTTCGGAGGTGGCTCGTCGGTCGTGGGCGGTGTCGAATGCGCGGTACCGGACCGCTACGCCGGTGTCGTATCGCTCGACCTGAAGGGGCTCGGTCGGGTGATGGAAGTGGACGCGACGTCGCGCGCCGCACGCATCCAGGCGGGCATCCTCGGGCCAGCTCTCGAAGCCGGCCTCAAGCCCCACGGTCTCACGCTCAGACATTTCCCGCAGTCGTTCGAGTACTCGACGCTGGGCGGCTGGATCGCCACGCGTTCCGGTGGCCATTTCGCGACGCTCTTCACGCACATCGACGATCTGGTCGAGTCGACACGGGTGGTCACACCCCGTGGCATCAGCGAATCGCGTCGTCTGCCAGGGTCCGGCGCCGGGCCCAGCCCGGATCGTCTGTTCCTGGGCTCGGAAGGCATCCTCGGCGTGATCACCGAGGCGTGGATGCGGCTGCAGGCCATCCCGACGTTCCGCGCCGGTACCGCCGTGCGCTTCACGGACTGGGACAACGCGGTGAACGCGGTGCGGACCATCGCGCAGGCCGGCCTGTACCCCGCCAACTGCCGGCTCGTCGATGGCGCCGAACTGAAAATGCTTGGCGCCGGAGACGGCCTGCACCACGCGCTGATGCTCGCCTTCGAGAATGCCGACCATCCCGTCACCGAGCCGATGCGCCGTGCCCTCGAAATCGCCGCCGGGTTTGGCGGCCGATGGGAAGGCCCCGCCGCCGTGACGGACGGTCATCGCGACGGCGACGCCGGTGCCTGGCGATCGGCGTTCATCCGCGCGCCGTTCCTGCGCGAGGAATTCACTGCGATCGGTGTGATGTACGACACCTTCGAGACCGCGATCACCTGGGACCGGTTTCCGGCTTTCCACTCGTCCGTCGTGGCGGCGACGCGCCGCGCGATCCGGGAAGTCACCGGCGAGGACGGGGTCGTTACGTGCCGGTTCACCCACGTCTATCCCGATGGCCCGGCGCCGTACTACAGCTTCGTATGCCGCGCCCGGCGGGGCGCCGAACTCGATCAGTGGCGGCAGATCAAGCAGGCCGCTTCCGAAGCGCTGATCGCTGGAGGCGGCACCATCACGCATCACCACGCGGTCGGTCGCGACCACCGCCCGTGGTACGACCGCCAGCGTCCGGAGCC
>CAZEDA010000076.1:0-12680 GCA_964510915.1 uncultured Rhodocyclaceae bacterium
GGCACCTTCACCATGGAATTCGACCACTACTCCGAAGTGCCGGGAGGCCTGGTCGACAAGCTGATGGAAAAGGAAGTGAAGTAACGCCAGCGACATACGCCGTACCGGATCGGGGGCCTTCGGGCCCCCGATTTTTTTGACTGTCCGCCGCCGCGTCGGACCAACGACCCGCCTCCACCTTGAATTCCTGCCGGGCCGGCTTCAGATTCCTCTCAACGGCTACAGGGACTGCGGCGGTGAAAGACTTCTACCAGGTGCTGGGCGTGGCGCGTGACGCCAAACCCGACGAGATCAAGCAGGCATTCCGGCGTCTCGCCCGGAAGCATCACCCGGACGTGAGCCGGGAGGCTGACGCCACGGCCCGCATGGCAGAGGTCAACGAAGCGTATGCCGTCCTGTCAGACCCGGAGCGGCGCGCCGCCTACGACGACGCCCTGCGCCGCGGAAACAGCGGCGGGGCCTCCGGCACGCGCGACTGGGATACCGGCTTCGAGTTCTCCCGCCACGGCTTCGACGCCTTCGACGACGAGGATTTCGCGAACGCCTTCGAAGACATCTTCGGCGGCTGGAAACCGCGCGGGTCGCGCCGTCACGCACGCGGGGGATACGACCTCCGCGGCGATGATCACCACGCCAAGGTGGCCCTGAGCCTCGAGGATGCCTACCGTGGTGCCACCCGCCCGATCACCCTGCGCAGCCCCCGCGTCAACGAACGGGGCGAAGTGACACTCGTGGAACGCACGCTGGAAGTGAAGATCCCGCCCGGCATCCGTCCCGGGCAGAGCATTCGCCTGGCCGGCCAGGGCGGAACGGGCTCCGGCGGCGCCCCTGCGGGCGATCTGCTGCTTCAGGTCACGATCCAGCCGCACCCGCGGTTCACGGTGGAAGGTGGCGACCTGTTCGCCGAACTGCCCGTGGCGCCCTGGGAAGCCGCGCTGGGGGCCGTGGTGCCGCTCACGATGCCCGACGGGGCCATCCTGAAGGTGCGGGTGCCGGCCGGTGCGCAGGGCGGACGGAAGCTCACGGTGCGGGGGCGAGGCATGCCGGGCAAGCCTGCCGGCGATCTTCACCTCCGGGTGCGCGTGGTGTTGCCGGCGGCATCGGGTGCGGCGGCGAAGGACTGCTATGAGAAGATGGCCGCTCTGTTCCCGGACTTCGACGCAAGGCGTGCCGCGGAGGCCGACGGCAGCTGAGCTCCGGATACTCGTCCAGAGGGGGGACACCACACCCCCATCTGCCATCGCAGGGCACGATCGCCGCCGTTGCCGATCCCGACCTCAGCCACGCCAGGACCACGCATGACCGACCGCTTCATTCCCCGCCTCGTCGCCGTGACGCTGGCGGCCGCCTTTCTGATTGCCGTCTGGCGCTGGCTGCCCGCCTTCAGCCCCAGGCCGCCGGAGCCGAGGCCCGTGGCTCAGGCACAGCCGCGTGTCGTGGCGGCCAGAGGGGACCTCGCCGCCGACGAGCAGTCGATGATCGAACTGTTCAAGCGCTCGCGGGACTCCGTCGTGTTCATCTCGACCTCCCAGCGCGTACGCGACTTCTGGACGCGCAACGTGCTGTCCGTGCCTCGCGGCACGGGAAGCGGATTCATCTGGGACGACCAGGGTCACGTGATCACCAATTTCCACGTGATCAGCGGCGCGTCGGAGGCCACCGTGCGCCTCGCCGACGGGCGCGACTACAAGGCCACGCTGATCGGCGCGAGTCCCTCCCATGACATCGCGGTGCTGCGCATCGGTGTCGAGTTCCAGCGCCCGCCGCCCGTGCCGCTCGGGACCAGCGGCAATCTCGAGGTGGGCCAGAAGGTCTTCGCCATCGGCAATCCGTTCGGACTCGACTGGACGCTCACCACCGGGATCGTGTCCGCGCTGGACCGATCGCTCCCCAGCGACTCCGGCATCACCATCGAGCACCTGATCCAGACGGATGCCGCCATCAACCCCGGCAACTCCGGCGGACCGCTGCTCGACTCCGCGGGACGGCTGATCGGGATCAACACCGCCATCTACAGTCCGTCGGGGGCCTCGGCCGGCATCGGGTTCGCCGTGCCGGTGGATACGGTCAATCGCGTGGTGCCGCAGGTCATCGCGAAGGGACGCTACATCCGCCCGACGCTCGGACTCGAACTGGACGACGCGCTGAATCAGCGCCTGTCGCGCGCCCTGCAGGTGGAGGGCGTGTTCGTGCTGCGGGTCACGCCGGGTACCGGGGCCGAGAAGGCCGGCCTCAAGGGTGTCACCGTCACGCCGGAAGGCACCGTCGTGCCCGGCGACATCATCGTGGGCGTCTCGGGCAAGCCGGTAGCGAGCATCGGCGCGCTCATCGGCCGGCTCGACGACTTCAAGGTCGGTGACACGGTGATGCTCGACGTGCGCCGCGGCGACGAAACGATCAGCGTGTCGGTGGTTCTGCAGCCGGGCTCCTGACCGCCGAACCCGCCTGCCGGTCGAGCAGATCGCCGACCGCCAGGCTGCCGAGCCTTTCCCACCACCATTCGAGTGCCTTGCCCTGCTCACCCGGGCGGCACGCAATCCAGAAGGTCTCGTCGGGCTTGGGCTCGGTCACCTCGCGTGCGACCAGCGTCCCTCTGGCGAGATCGCCGGCGGCGAGCGGCGCCGGCAGGAATCCGTAGCCGAGTCCTGCGCGCTGCAGGGCGATCTTGGCCGTCATGTCCGGCACGGTGACCCGGCGCTGCCCCGACAGGAGACCCACGGTTCGCGGCGGCAGCAGCCTCGCGCTGTCCGCCACGACGATCGCGGTATGGGGCACGAGGTCCTCGGCGGCCAGCGGGCGGTCGATGGCGGCGAGCGGATGGTCTGGCGCCACGCAGAACACGAACCCCACCCGTCCGAACGCTTCGGCCCGATAACCGCCGCCCCCCGGGCCCTCGCCCGCGGCGATGACGAGGTCGGCACGGTTGTCCCGCAGAGCTTCCCAGGTGCCTGTCATCGATTCCGCCGCGATGCGCAGCCGCGTGCCGCAATCCAGCGACTCGAACGCGATGACTTCCGGCAGCAGCACGGCGGTCGCGAACAGCGAATCGTGAGCGATCCGCAATTCCGATTCGTAGCCCGTGGCCACACGTTTCAGACGACTCTCGAGATCCGCCGCCGCGCGCACCAGCCAGCGGCCTTCCTCGAGGAGTGCTGCGCCGGCCGGCGTCAGCTGCACTCTCGGTCCGTTGCGATGGAACAGTTCCACGCCCAGTTGCGACTCGATCCGCGCCACCGAATACGAGATGGTCGACGTCACCTTGTGCAGGCGCTCGGCCGCGCCCGAGAAGGAGCCCGCCTGGGCGATGGCGTCGATGATCTCGATGGCATCGAGACTGAGTTTCAGCATGGCGCCTGCTCTCTGCATGCGGATGGGATGCGAAGCATAGCGACTCCCGTGACCGGGGCGGGAGCCTCCAGGAACCTCTCGGGGCGGTTCCCCGGAATTCCACGCCACGATGCGCAAGACAAGCGCGCCGACTTTGCCTAGCATGAAGGCCTGCTTCGAGCCCCCTCATGATCCTAATCGTCTACGCGCATCCGCATCACTCGCGTTCCATCGCCAATCGCGCGCTGCTGGAAGCCGTCCGCGACATGCCGGACGTGCAGGTGAATTCGCTCTACGACCGCTATCCGGACTTCGACATCGACGTGGAAGCCGAGCAGGCGCTCCTCACGCAGGCAAGCCTCGTGGTCTGGCAGCACCCGATCTACTGGTACTCGCCCCCCGCGCTGCTGAAGCTCTGGTTCGAGGTCGTGCTGATGCGAGGCTGGGCCTACGGCGCGGGCGGCACGGCGCTGCGAGGCAAAGGCTGCCTCTGGGTCACGTCGACTGGTTCCGCCGAGGAGGACTACCGGCCCCAGGCCTCGCACGGCCATCCGTTCGGCGCCTTCATGCCGCCCGTGGAGCGTACGGCGGTCCTGTGCGGCATGGCGTGGCAGCCGCCTCTCCTCGTGCACGGCGCCCACCGGGTGGACCGGAGCGCCCTCGCCGCCCAGGCCGCGCAGTACCGCACCCGGCTGGAACACTGGAACGGACGTTCCCATGGCTGAGGGCTCCCTGATCCACGACGCGATCGTGTACCTCGCCGCCGCCGTGGTGTGCGTCCCTATCGCAGCGCGCCTCGGACTCGGCTCGGTGATCGGTTACCTCGTGGCGGGGTGTCTGATCGGCCCTTCGGGCATCGGCCTCATCAGCGAAGCGCAGTCCACCATGCATTTCGCCGAATTCGGCGTGGTGCTGATGCTGTTCCTGATCGGCCTCGAACTGGACGTGAAGCGCCTCATGCAGATGCGCCGGCCGGTGTTTCTGTCTGGCGGCCTGCAGATGGCGGCTTGCGCCGCGGCGCTTTCGGCGGGCCTGCTGGCGCTGGGCCTGTCGTGGCAGGGTGCCCTCGCGGCGGGCGCGGGTCTCGCGATGTCCGCCACCGCCATCGCCATCCAGACGATGACCGAGCGCAATCTCCTCAATGCGCCGGTCGGCCGCACGACCTTCGGCATCCTGCTGTTCCAGGACATCTCCGCCATCCCGATCATGGCCCTCGTGCCGCTTCTTGGCGCCGAGGTCGCGGGCGCCGAGCCCGGATGGCTGCAGGCCGCCAAGGCGTTCGGGGCAATTGCCGGCGTCTTTCTCTTCGGCAGATTCCTCACGCGCCCGCTGATGCGCCTCATTGCACGGTCCGACGTGCGCGAGATCTTCACGGCGTTCGCGCTGCTGCTGGTCATCGCCATCGCGGAGGCCATGACCCTCGCCGGCCTGTCGATGGCGCTGGGCGCCTTCCTCGCCGGCGTTCTGCTGGCGAGTTCCGAATACCGCCACGCGCTCGAGGCGGACATCGCCCCGTTCAAGGGCCTGCTGCTGGGCCTGTTCTTCATCGCGATCGGCATGTCGATCGACTTCGCACTCGTGGTGGAAGCACCCTGGCTGCTTGCCCTGCTGGTGATCGGCCTGGTCGCGATCAAGGCGGTCACGATGGCGCTGCTCGCACCGATGCTCGGCGTGGCCGGCCGCGAGCGATGGCTCTTCGCCGCCCTGCTATCCCAGGGCGGGGAGTTCACGTTCGTGGTGTTCGGTGTGGCGCAGAAGGCCGGCGTGCTCTCCAGCCGGTGGGAGGCGCTGCTGACCGCCGCCGTCGCGCTGTCGATGGCCACGACGCCCCTGCTCATGCTGCTCCACGAGAAGCTCACGGCACACCGTGCCCGCGAGGAACGGGAAGCCGACACGATTGAGGCAGAAGGCACCGAAGTCATCGTGGCCGGCTTCGGCCGCTACGGCCAGATCGTGTCGCGCCTGCTGCTCGCGCACGGCGCCCGCATCACGGTGCTCGATCACAGTCCCGACCAGATCGATCTCATCCGCAAGTTCGGCTACAAGGTGTTCTACGGTGATGCCACGCGCCTCGACCTGCTGGAGGCCGCGGGCGCCCACGGCGCGAAGCTCCTTGTCGTGGCCATCGACGACGTGGCCGACAGCCTCGCTCTCGTGGACCTCGCCCGCGAGCAGTTTCCCAAGCTGCGCATCGTTGCCCGCGCCCGCAACGTGCGCCACTGGCTCGAACTCACCGAACGCGGCGTCTCGGCAGTGGAACGCGAGACCTTCGAGAGCGCGCTGCGGACCGGCCGCGCAGCGCTGGAATCGCTGGGCATGGCGCCCTTCGAGGCCCGCGAGTTCGCCGACGGCTTCCGCCGGCGCAACCTCGCCACCCTTCAGAGCCTCGTGCCCCATTTCCGCGACGAGGCCAAGTCCGTCGCCCTCGCCAAGAGCGGCCGCCAGGAACTGGAGGAGAACCTCCGGCGGGACCGCGAAGCGCGGTCCTCCCACGGCGGGTCCGAAGGCTGGCAGTAGGCGCGCGATTCGCTTACTGCAGCGCATCTGCATGGCGATTGCTATTCTCTAGGGAAGTACTGATCAAGTGGAGCGACCGCACCACTCGATCAGCCCTTCCCTTGCTTCCCTGACGAGACACTCCACCACCATGACCTGGAAGACTGCCTACCGGTCGCTCTACTACGCGACCATGCCCGAGCCGGACGATCTGGCGCTCCCGCCGAAGGAAACGGCGCTGCTGGTCATCGATGTCCAGAACACCTACCTCGCGCGGCCCGACCGGAACTCGCTGTCCGCCGATGAGCAGCGCCACTTCGATGCGTGGACACCCTTCCACAACCGCATGCACTCCATCGTCATCCCGAACATCCAGAGAGTGCTGGCGCGCTTCCGGGAGCGCGGCATGGAAGTCGTGTTCGCCCGTATCGCGTGCCAGACGAAGGACGGGCGGGACCGTTCCCTGTCGCAGAAGATGCCGGGCTTCAACAACCTCCTGCTGCCGAAGGACGAGGACCCGTCCCAGGTCATCCCCGCTCTTGCGCCTCGTGCGGACGAGATCGTGGTCACCAAGACCACCGACAGCGCGCTGACGGGGACGAACCTCCGGCTGATGCTCCACAACCTGGGCATCCGCCACGTGGTGTGCGTCGGCATCTTCACCGATCAGTGCGTGTCCTCGACGGTACGCAGTCTGGCGGACGAGAGCTTCGGCGTGGTGGTGCTGGACGACTGCTGTGCCGCCGCCACCGACGACCTCCATCGCAAGGAGCTCGAGATCATCAACAACATCTACTGCCACGTCATGACGGCAGACGAACTCGAGGCCCAGTTCGCGCGCCCCTGATTGCGTCTGCAATACGCCGTCGAATGGCACTTCGAATTGCCGCGCGATCATGCAGATCGCATGGCTGCCTGCTGCGCGGCGGCATCAAGATGCTTTTGCAATCCCGTCCAGTTTAGGGAATTTCTCCCGAATTTTTTGGGAATTTCTGCAGACGGAATTCTTCCAACCCGCTGATTCATAGGACTTCGTTTTGCACCATCGATAGCGGCGCCGGCCCTCTGCGCGGGCGCACCCTTGAAGCACGCTGCGGCAGCGCAATACAGTCGCATCAGTTCGGCACGGCATCCGATGGAGGATTCAGCGGAATGCCCCGCAGGCGACCATGCGAGTCAGACCGACGGCAGGAGCTCCGTTACCGCTCCGTGTTCCATCGACGCAGTTCAACCCACTCGCAGAGGTGATTCATGTTCAAGTACGCAGTCCTCGTTGTCGCTCTCGGCATCGCCACCGCCACCACCGTGGGCGCCGCGGGCCCCCGCTTCGGTGCCCTCGAAAAGTGCACCGCCGCCGCCCTCTCGAAGTACCCCGGCACGGTGCAGACGCTCGAAGCCGAGATCGAGAAGGGCAAGCCCATCTACGAACTCGACATCCTCGCCAAGGACGGCAAGGAGTGGGAGGTCGAGTGCGACGCCACGACCGGCAAGATCCTCGAGACCGAGGAAGAAGTGGCAGAGGGTGCCGATGCCTTCAAGTCGAAGGCCAAGCTGTCCCTCGACGAAGCCAAGGCCATCGCCCTCGCCAAGTACCCGGGTGAGGTCGTGGAAGTGGAGTACTCGCTCGAGTCCGACGGCACGCCCGTCTACGAACTGGACATCCTCGCCAAGTCCGGCAAGGAGTGGGAAGTCGAAGTGGACGCCGTCTCCGGCAAGATCGTGGAAGTCGAGGAAGAGACCTTCCAGGTCGGCAAGGAGTAGCGCAGCGCGCTGACGGGGGCATACTCGGGGACTTCATCCGTCCCCGAGCCCCGCCATGATCCGAGTCTTCGGCATTCCCAACTGCGATACCGTCAAGAAGGCCCGCGCCTGGCTGGACGGCCGCGGTGTCCCCTACGAATTCATCGACTTCAAGAAGCAGCCGCCCTCGCGCGAGCTGATCTCCCGGTGGGTCGGCTCGCTCGGCCGCGAGCGTGTCCTGAACCGCAAGGGCACGACGTGGCGGAACATCGAACCCGACCTGCAGGCCCAGGCTGACACCGACGCCGGCGCCGTGAAGCTGCTGACGGCGAACCCCTCGGCCATCAAGCGCCCCGTCATCGAGTACGACGGCGGTCTGCTGATCGGCTTCGATCCGATGCAGTACGAACAGTCGTTCAGCGCGGCGAAGGCCTGATCAGCACACGCGGTTCGTGCCGACTCCGGCCCGCCTCAAGGCACCACGCCGCACCCGATCCGCGCGCCGCCGCCACCCAGCTTTTCAGGGTGGTCGGCGTGGTTGTCCCCACCCGCGTGGATCATCAGCGAACGCCCCGCGAGATCGCTCACGCGCAGTCTCGGCGCGAGCACCGGGTGAGTCGCGCGTCCGTCGGCTGTCACGAACAGCGCGGGCAGATCACCCAGATGCCCGTCGCCCCACGGCCCCTCGTGACGTCCCGACTGACTCGGGTCGTAGTGTCCGCCGGCCGACAGCGCGGGCACGGACTTCCCGTCCTGCTCCTTCGGCGCGCAGCTCGGGTTCGTGTGCGCGTGAAACCCGTGGATGCCGGGTTGCAGACCGGAGAGGTCCGGTGTGAACACGACGCCTCGCCGGGAGTCTTCGGCGACGATGGTGCCGAGGGAAGTGCCAATGCCATTGGCGTCGACGGCATTCATGGGAATGGAGATCCGCTCGGCCTGCGCGGGCAGGGCAATGGCGGCGAACAAGGCAGCCGCAGCGGCGGCGACGAGGGTCCTGCGTGTCATGGTGGTTTCGCTCTCTCTCGTGATCGTGGATCGAGCGCGGTGGCACCGGCGGTGCGCCGCGCTTCAGTCGGAAGAATACGCCCACCCTCCCGTCATGGCGCGGGAGAAGCGCCGTCAGCGTCAGGCTGTGCCCTGGAGGAAGGGCAGCAGGGCATCCAGCAGACGATCCGGCACTTCCTCGGGAATGTAGTGGCCGGATGGCAGGGCATGCCCGCGGACATCGTCCGCGACCCGCCGCCACGCCTCGAGCGGCTTGAACGCCTTGCCGACGATGCCGTGTTCTGCCCACAGCGCCAGCACGGGACAGCGGACTTTCACACCGGCTTCCATATCCGCGGCGTCGTGTTCCAGATCGATGCCGGCGGACGCGCGATAGTCCTCGCAGCTCGCGTGGATCGCCGCAGGATCGGAGAAGCAACGCAGGTACTCGCTCCACGCGTCCGGAAGAAACGGGGCAAGCCCGGCATGCCGTCCGCCCATGTGATGCCGGAGGTACGCCTCCACGTTGCCGCCGATCAGGGTTTCCGGAAACGGCGCCGGCTGGATCAGGAAGAACCAGTGGTAGTAGGAACGGGCGAACGCCATGGTCGTGCCTTCGTACATCGCCTTGGTGGGGGCGATGTCCAGCACGGCGAGCCGCTGCACCCGGTCGGCATGGTCCACGGCCAGGCGGTGCGCAACGCGCGCGCCGCGGTCGTGCCCGCACACGGCAAACTGTTCGAAGCCGAGTGCCGTCATCACGCGCGCCTGGTCCAGCGCCATCACGCGCTTGCTGTAGTTGCGATGGTCGGCCCCGCCCGGCGGCTTGGATGACTCGCCATACCCCCGGAGATCCGTCGCGACGACGGTGAAACGCTCCGCGAGGCGAGGCAGCACCTTGCGCCAGATGAGGTGGGTCTGCGGGTAGCCGTGCAGCAGCAGCAGGGCGGGCCCGCTCCCGGCGATGACGGTGTGGATCTCGACGTCGCCGGCCGCAATCCGCTCGGCGCGGGCACCGGGAATCACGCGAGCCCCACGAGGCGACAGCCGAACAGCACGCCGACCGGGATGATCACCGCGGCAGCGAGATCGAGCACCAGACCGTGCTTGATCATGGCGGTGATCCGCACGGCGCCGGATCCGTAGACGATCGCGTTCGGCGGCGTGGAGACGGGAAGCATGAACGCCATGCTCGCACCGAGCGACACCGCCATGGCGACCGGTACGGCGCTCACGCCGGCAGCCTTGGCAGCGGCGACCGCCAGCGGCGCCAGCATCGTCGCCGCCGCAGTGTTCGAGGTGGTTTCGGTGAGCAGGATCGCCACCCAGCAGAACAGACAGGTGAGCGCCACCAGCGAGGTGGACCCGGTCCACGCCACCATGGCATCGCCGAAGGACGACGCGAGGCCCGTGCGGAACATGGCGCCACCCAGGGAAAGACCGCCTCCGAAGAGCATCAGCGTGCCCCAGTCGATCCGGGCCGCCTGTTCCCAGCCAAGGACCGGCTTCGCTCTCCCGCGTTCCGCCGGAATGAGGAACAGCAGGCAGCCGCCGATCACCGCGGCGACGGCTTCCGGAAGATGCCTCTGCAGCTTCACGGCACCCGGATGCGTCGTGCCCAGCACCGCGGCGACCACGCCCGGGATCACCCACATCAGCACGGTGACCGCGAAGCACAGCAGCACGACCTTCTGGGCACGCGTCATGGCACCGAAGGTCGCCTGCTCCGCCCGCACCTTGGACGTGACGCCCTCCCCGGCCTCCACATCCGGCGGCAGGACGAACCGGAAGTACGTGACCATGAACACCAGGATCGCGATGGCGACCGGCGCCGCCACCGCGACCCAGTGCAGGAACGGCACGCCCTGGCCCGTCAGCTTCTGCAGCTGACCGATCGCGATGAGATTGGGGGCCGTGCCGACCGGCGTCATGATGCCGCCGATGGAGGCCGCCCACGCCACCGAGAGCATCAGCGCGGTGGAAAAGCGCAGCGAGGTGAAGGGCACGCCCTTGTGTCGCGCCATGGCGTGCAGGACCGACACGCCGATGGGGTAGATCATCGCCGCCGTTGCCGTGTTGCTGATCCACGCGGAGATGCCGGCGGTGAGTACCGTGAACGCGATGAGGATCCGCAGCGGTGACCTGGCGACCGAGGGTCTCGCCAGGATCCCGAACGCCACACGCCGGTCGAGGCCCGTATGCGACATCCCCTCGGCAATCAGGAAGCCTCCGAGAAACATGAACACGATGGGGTCGCCGAACGGCGCGAACATCTCCGCCGCCGTGCCGACGCCGAGCACCACGGCGAGACACGGCGCAATGAGCGCCGTGACCGGGATGGGAACCGCCTCCGTCACCCACCAGACGATGGTGAAGGCCAGCACCGCCGTGAGCTTCGCCGCCTCCGGGCTCGGCAGCGACGGCGGAAACACGAGCAGGAGCACGAAGACCAGCGGTCCCAGCCACAGACCGATCGAGCGGCGCAGTTCATCGGCACGGGCCTCGGCAGGAGAGATGGTCGGCAGGGCGGGATTCGTCACGGAGCGATCTCGGCGTTTGGGAAACAGGGGCGTACTCGCCGGCTTCGACCCGTCCACGGGACGCTCCGGCAAAGGGCCGTCACTCTACCCTGTCGCGCCCGATGGCGCCTACCGGGGCCTGTACCGATCGCGAGAAAGCCGGAAACAGCGTTTGCGGCCCGCGAGTTGCCGTCCACGAGGCGGGCATCGGTAACGCATCCGTGATCTTCCGCGCGGTAAGCTCCGGTCCGAGCCCGACAGCAGCACGGGCGGTGTCGTCGATCCTCGTGGCCCGCCTCCCCACGGCTTCACGCGTAGCCACATCGCAGAACACAACAAGGTCACGGAGGACCGTGTGCGCGCCGAAACCCCGAAACTCGCCAAGCTCACGCGTCCGAGGCTGTTCGATGCCGTCCGGCGGGATCGCCTGTTCCGGCTCATGGACGAGGGCGCCCGATCGCGCCGCGTGACCTGGATCGAATCGCCGCCGGGCGCCGGCAAGACGACGCTCGTCGCCAGCTACCTCGAAGCCCGGGACCTCGGGGGCATCTGGTTTCAGGTGGACCCGGGCGACAACGACCTCGCGACGTTCTTCTACTACCTCGGGCTCGCCGAGCGCACCTTGCCGGGACGGCGCCGACAGCAGCGCCCGATGCCGCTGTTCACGCCCGAGTATCTGGCCGACGTGACAGGCTTTGCGCGGCGGTTCTTCCGGACCCTGTTCGAGCGGATCGGCGCGCCCGGCGTGCTGGTGTTCGACAACTTCCAGGAGGCCGATCACTCGACGCTGCACGAGGCGATCGTCGCCGGAATGGACGAGGTCCCCGAGGGCGTGCAGATGATCGTGGTGAGCCGCGCGGGCACACCGCCCCACTACGCGCGGCTGAGCGCGAATCGCGCGCTGACGGTGCTCGACTGGGAAGCCCTGCGTTTCACCCCGGACGAGACCGCGGCGATGCTGTCGGGCGCCCGCATGCCGATCTCCGCGGAAACCGTGGAGGCCCTGCACGACCAGTCGGGCGGCTGGGCGGTCGGTCTCGTCCTGCTCGCGGAGCACTGGCGGCAGGGCGGCCGGATCGGCGACACGGCGGATGCGGACTCCGTGCAGCACATCTTCGCCTACTTCGCCGGCCAGATCTTCGACCACGCACCTCCGGAGGACCGGCACGCGCTCCTGCAGCTCAGCTTCGCCCCGAGCCTGACCGACACGTTCGCGGCAAGACTGACTGGAGGCGACCATGCAGTCCGGCTGCTGGAGCAGTTGTACCGGCGCCATCTGTTCACGGATCGCCGGCGGGGCTCGACCCCCTCCTACCAGTTCCACGCGCTGTTCCGGGCGTTCCTCCAGAACCGCGCGCGCGAGGCGCTGGAGCCCGGCGAGTACCGCGCAACCGCCCGGCGCTGTGCGGAGCTGCTCGAAGCCGAAGGACAGGCCGAGGCCGCCATGCCGCTCTACCGGCTCGCCGGCGAGGACGAAGCCGCCGCCGCGCTCGCGCTGCGCGAAGCCCCGGCTCTCATCGCCCAGGGCCGCTGGCGGGTAGTGGTCGACTGGATCGAAGGTCTCCCCGCGGCACGCGTCGAACGCGACCCCTGGCTCCTGCACTGGCTCGGCAC
>CAZEDA010000077.1:0-12598 GCA_964510915.1 uncultured Rhodocyclaceae bacterium
ATGCGTTATTGGTTGATGAAGTCCGAGCCCTCCGAAGTCAGCGTCGACGATCTGGCCCGCATGCCCAAGAAGACCGTGCCGTGGTTCGGTGTGCGCAACTACCAGGCGCGCAACTTCATGCGCGACGAGATGCAGGTCGGGGACCCCGTCCTGTTCTATCACTCCAGTTGCGAGGAGCCGGGCATCGCCGGCATCGCCAAGGTGGCGAGCAAGCCCTACCCGGACGACACGCAGTTCGATCCCAAGGGCAAGTACTACGACCCCAAGTCGTCGCGCGAGAATCCGCGCTGGATCCACGTGGACGTGCAGCTCGTGAAGAAGACGCGGCTCATCGGCCTCCCGGAACTGCGTGAACACGCAGAACTCGCCGACATGCGCATTCTGCAGCGGGGCAACCGCTTGTCCATCACCCCGGTCACCCCGGAGGAGTGGGCCTTCATCGAATCTCTGCTGTGACGGGCATCTCCATGGCTTCGCTGTCGATCTGGTGGCTCATCTACCCTGTGATGGGCCTGTTCGCGGGCTTCTTCGCAGGTCTGCTCGGCATCGGCGGCGGCATGATTCTCGTGAGCCTCATGGTGTTCGCGTTCAACGCGCAGGGCTTCCCCGATGACCGGGTGATGCATCTGGCGCTCGGGACTTCGCTCGCCACCATCGTGTTCACGTCCATCAAGAGCGTGCATTCCCATCACAAGCACGGCGCGGTGCGCTGGGACATCGTGCGCAATGCGGTGGCCGGTCTCGTGATCGGTACGCTGGCGGGGAGTGCCGTCGCGGAAACATTGCGTTCCCGCGCGCTCGCGGTGCTGTTCACGCTGTTCGTCGTCTACTCCGCCGTGAACATGATGCTGGATCTCAAGCCGAAGGCGACGCGGCAGCTGCCCGGCCCGATGGGCCTGCAGTTGGGCGCAGGTCTGGTGGGCATCGCATCCGCCCTTGTCGGCGCCGGCGGCGGATTCCTCAGCATCCCGCTGATGAGCTTCTGCAACGTGCCGATGCGCCAGTGCGTCGCCACGTCGTCCGCCCTTGGCCTGCCCATCGCGATCGCCGGTACGATCGGCTTCCTGATCAGCGGCTGGGACAAGGATCACCTCCCGGCGTACTCCCTCGGGTATCTGTACCTGCCCGCGCTCGTGGGTATCGTTATCGGCACGTTCGTGACGGTGCCCATCGGCGCGAAGATGGCGCACACGATCCCGGTGCCCAAGCTCAAGAAGGTGTTCGCGATCATTCTCGCGATCATGGCCGTCAAGATGACGGTATCTCTGTTCTAAGTCTGCCTGTGGCTTCTTCCAATGCCGGGGGCCAGCGGTACTGGCCGTTCCTGCTGACCTGTGCTGCGATCCTGATGATCACGATGGGCGCACGTCAGTGCCTGGGTCTGTATGTGTCGCCGCTCAATACGGCCACGGGTCTGGGCATCGTATCGATCAGCTTCGCGCTCGCCGTGGGGCAGTTCGTGTGGGGCGCCGCGCAGCCCGTGTTCGGCGCCCTGGCAGACCGCTATGGGTCGGAGCGCGTGGTGATGATCGGCGGCCTCATGATGGCCGCCGGCATCGGGCTCACGCCCTTCGTCGACAACCAGTGGTTCCTGATGGGTACGCTGGGGTTCCTCGTCGCCGCCGGTGCCGGCGCGGGCAGCTTCTCGATCCTGATCGGCGCAACGGCCGGTCGGCTGCCGCCCGAGAAGCGCGCCTTCGCTGCCGGCTTCATCAACGCCGGAGGCAGCTTCGGTCAGTTCGTCTATGCGCCGCTGTCGCAGTTCGTCATCGCGAGCTTCGGATGGGTCAGCGCCCTGCTTACTGTCGCGGCCACCACGCTGCTCACGTTGCCCCTCGCGCGAGTACTCCGCGCGTCACCCGCGTCGACCGCTCAGGCAACAGCCGCGCACGCCAGTCATCCGGGGCCGGCGGGGCTGCGAGCACAGTTGCGTGTGGCCGCCAGCAACTCGAGCTACTGGTGTCTTCACGCCGGGTTCTTCACGTGCGGGTTCCACGTGGCTTTCCTGGTCACACACCTGCCCGGTGAAGTGCAGCTGTGCGGCTTGCCGGGCAGTGTCGCGGCCACGTCGCTTGCGCTGATCGGGCTCGCCAACATCGCCGGCAGCCTCTCGGCGGGCTATCTCGGCGGCATCTATCGCATGAAGTGGCTGCTCTTCTGGGTGTACGCGACGCGTGCCGTGGCGATCCTGCTGTATCTGATGGCACCCAAGACGGCGGCGACGTTCTTCGTGTTCGCCGTCGTGCTCGGATTCACGTGGTTGTCGACGGTGCCGCCGACGGCCGGTCTCGTCGGCAAGCTGTTCGGCACCCGGCACCTCGCGACGCTGTTCGGGCTGACGCTGCTGTCGCACCAGATCGGCGGCTTCTTCGGTGCATGGCTCGGCGGGCTCGCCCTGGTGAACACGGGCTCCTACACCTGGATGTGGTATGCCGACATTGCGCTCGCGGCGCTTGCGGCGGTGGTCAACCTGCCAATCCGCGAAGCGCCGATGCGTCGGAGCGCTGCCGCCGCGTAGTCAGTGGGCGTCCCGGGCGCGCGCTGTGGCGACCGGCCCGGTACGTCTTCCCTGCACGCCCAGAAACGCAAAATCCACCTCGGGCACCCGCCCGTCGATGAGTTCCGCCAGAGCTTTGCCCGACCCGCACGAGTGAGTCCAGCCGAGCGTGCCGTGACCGGTGTTGAGGTAGAGATTGGGAATGCGAGACTGGCCGATGAGCGGCACGTTACCCGGCGTGGCCGGTCGCAGTCCCGTCCAGAAGCGCGCCTGCGAGAAATCACCGGCACGCGGAAAGAGCGACTTCACCCTCGCCACGATGGCCTCGCACCGCACGGGATTGATCTCGGTGTTGTAGCCGTTCAACTCCGCCGTGCCCGCCACGCGCAGTTCATTCCCCAGCCGCGAGAAGACCAGCTTCTGCTCATCGTCCGTCAGGCTGACGACCGGAGCTTCGTCTTCGGCGCGGACGGGCAGAGTGACCGAGTAGCCCTTGGCCGGATAGACCGGGACCGACAACCCCAGCGGACGGAGCAGCAGGGGGCTGTAGCTGCCGAGCGCGACCACATAGGCGTCGGCGCGAAGCTCGCGTGCGGACTGCGCGCCGGTCTGCACGGCGACGGAACCGATGACCCCGCCTTCGGACCGCAGGGCGATCACTCTCGTGTCGTACTCGAAGCGCACGCCTCTCGCGGCACACATCGCCGCGAGCTTCTTCGTGAACACATGGGCGTTGCCTGACTCATCCGTCGACGTGAAGGTCCCGCCGACGATGTCGACCGTCGCGTTCCTGAGCGCGGGTTCGAGCCTGAGGCACTCCTCACGCGTGACGGGGTGGCTGTCGCAGCCGTACTTCCGCATCGCCGCGGCGGCTTCGACACCAGCCGCCAGACTCTCGGGCGTAGTAAAGAAATGGAGGATGCCGCGTTCGAGATGGTCGTAGGTGATGCCCGTATCGCGGCGCAGAGCCTGCAGCGCCGCCCGGCTGTAGATGCCGAGATTCACGAGCTGCGCGATGTTCCGGTGCGTACGGGAAGGCAGGCACTCGAGCAGGAAGCGAAGGCCCCAGGCCCACATCGCGGGGTCGGCACGAAGGCGGAACAGGAGCGGCGCGTCTTCGCGGCCCAGCCAGCGCAGGATCTGCGCGGGTGCATGCGGATTCGCCCACGGCTCGGCATGGCTCACGGAGATCTGGCCACCGTTGGCGAAGCTGGTCTCGAGTCCCGACCCGGGCTGGCGATCCACCACGACCACCTCGTGCCCGCGCTGAGACAGGTACCACGCCGAGGTGGTGCCCAGAAGACCGCTGCCGAGAACGAGAACGCGCATGGGAGAGAAGCCGGAACCTTGTACTCAGCGTTCGTTGACCAGCGGCCCGAAATAGTTCCAGCGCTTGCCGTCGAAACGGAGCAGGCGCAGCTGCGTCACCGGCCGGAAGTCCTCCGGACTGGTGTTGATGACGATACCCGGCAGGGTGAGGGGCAGCCGCACGTCCTTCAGGTTCGCGGCCTGACGCATGATGTTCTCGCGCGACAGGTCATCGCCGCAGCGCTTCAGGACTTCCATCAGCAGATGGCCCTGCATGTAGGCGTAGCCGTAGGCGCCGTCGATCATGTCGGCGCCTTTGTTGTACGCCTTCATCCACTCGACGAACTCCTTCACGTCCGCATCGTTCACGTACTCGGGATCGAGCGGATCCTTGCCGAAGTACGCGGTGATGAGGCCGACGGACTTGTCGAGACCCGCGGGCGCGAGCGTCGCGCCGATCGACGCGGCGGGGTAGCCCGTGAAGTGGAGCGGCTTCCAGCCGAGTTCGTGCACTCGGCGGATCGTCTGCGTGCCGAACTTCGGGATCGTGAACATGAACAGCGTGTCCGCGCCGGAGGCCTTCAGCTGGATCACCTGGGAATCGACCGAAGGGTCGAACAGCTCGTGGGTGGCCTCCGCGACGATCATCTTCGCGGCCTTGTCGCCCAGGCCCAGCTTGAGACCCTTGAGGTACTCCTTGCCGAGATCGTCGTTCATGTAGAGCACGGCGACTTTTGCATCGGGCTTGTTCTGCAGGAGGTACTCCGCATACACGCGGCCCTCGAACTCGAAGCTCGGCACCCAGCCCATGGTCCACGGGGCCTTCTTCGGCTCGTGGAAGCGGCGTCCCGCCACCGCCGGAAACAGGTGGGGCACCTTCTTCTGGTTGAGGTACAGCTGCACCGCCATGTTGCTGAGTCCCAGAATGCCGAACGTGAACGCGACCTGCTCCTGCTCCACCAGGCGCCGCACCTGTTCCAGCGCACGGGGCGGCACCATGGAGTCATCGAGGCTGATCAGCTTGATCTTGCGGCCGTTGATGCCGCCTTTCGCGTTGATCATGTCGAAGAAGGCAGCGTGCGCCCGTCCGACGGTGGCATAGGCGGAGGCGGGGCCGCTGTAGGGCATCGTCTGCCCGATCTTGATCTCGGTGTCGGTGATGCCGGGGTTGGGCTTCTTCTCTTCGGCCTGCGTGCACAACGCCATCGCCGACAGAAACACCGCCGCGAGCAAGGAACGCATCTTCGGACTCCCGCTGGGAAAGGACGCGGGACCATACCATCGCCGGATACCCTGCGTGAAGCAGGGGCGGCGTTCAGCCAATGAACACGGTAGCGTCGGCCAGGCTCACGGGTACGGGTTCGAGCGCACGGCCCCGGCAGGGTCCGTCCTCACAGAAGCCGTCCTCATACCGGAAGACCGCGCCGTGGGCCGAGCAGATGATCCATTCGTGATCGAAGGTCACGAAGCGGTCAGGCACGTCGTTCAGGGGAATGTAGTTGTGGGGGCAGCAGTTCACGTAGCCCCACACCTGCGACTGCCGTCGGACCACGAGAATCCGCAGCGCGCCCGGGTCGGTTCCGAAGAGGAACTCCCGGCCTTCGCCCTCGGGAATGTCCTCGAGGGCGCAAAGCCTCGTGCCGGAGGCCGGGGCGGCAGGATGCTCCCGCCACCCCTGTGTCACAGGGCCGTCACCAGGGCTTGCCGTTGCAGCTGCGCGCCTGGGCGTAGATGACGCCGTAAGGGGGCTGGCGTTCCACGAAGTACCGGCCGACGAGCACGCCCTCACACACGGCGTTGACGCCGCCGGGGTGATCCGTCTGCTGGAAGTTCACGCCGGGATACTCGAATCGGATCTTGTCCTGCCAGGACGACAAAGTCGCGAACGTGCTCATGCCCCACCTCAAAACTTCTCCGGTCTGAGAACCCCGATGTCGGCGACGAACACCGTCGTCGCGTAGTTCAGGGCGTACTTGGACCGCACGTGCTCGGCAATCGCGGAAGCGGTCGGGTCGTCGCAGATGACTTCGACCCGGATGTTCCGGTCCGCTTCCCAGGCGGCCTCGCGAGCACCATGACGGCCACCTCCCCGGACGTCGCAAATCGTGTACCCGTGGGCGCCGAGGGCCAGAATGTCCTTGACCAGCATGGACTCCAGGGCGGATTCGGTGATGATGACAACGAGCTTTCGGGCGTGGGTTTGCATGGGTTTCGTCGTTTTCAGGCACCGTAGAGATAGCCGACTACCCGATGGTAGAGGGGGATGCCGACCAGCACATTGAAGGGGAAGGTGACGCCGAGGGATGCCGCCAGTGACAGTGAGGGGTTGGCCTCGGGCACGGCAATTCGCATCGCCGCCGGCGCGGCAATGTACGACGCACTAGCGGCGAGCGTGCCAAGCAGGATCGCCCCGCCAAGGGACAGACCGATGCCCTGGGCCACCAGACCGCCAATCGCCGCAAACACGCACGGAACGATGGTGCCGAACGCCAGGAGAAACAGGCCCGTGCGCCGGAGATCCCGGATCCGGCCCGCGGCAACCAGCCCCATTTCCAGCATGAACAGCGCGAGCACCGCCTTGAACAGCTCGAAGAAGAGCTTGGCCTGCGGCTCGAGCGCCTGGGGACCGGAGATCCACCCGATCACGAGACCGCCCGTGAGCAGCACGATGCTCCGGCCAAACAGCACCTCGTGCGCGAGTGCCCCCCATTCCACTCGCCGCTCCGCCCCCAGCTTGGCGAGCAGAATGCCCACGACGATGCCGGGTACTTCGAGAAGGACGACGAACAGCGGCATGTATTGCTCGTGGGAGATGCCGCGTTCCAGCAGGTAGGCCATGGCCACCGCGAAAGTGACCATGCTGACCGACCCGTAGTGCGCCGCCACCGACGAGGCGTCCGGACGGTTGAACCGGCCGACATATCGCAGCACCGGATAGGCCAGCAGGGGCAGAGCGATCCCGAGCAGCAGGACGCCACCGACCTGGGGCAGAAGAGGGCCGACCGGATGCTTGGCGAGTTCCACGCCGCCCTTGAGCCCGATGGCGAGGAGCAGATAGATGGACAGCCCCTCGTACATCGCTTCGGGCAGGCGCAGGTCGCTCCGGACCAGACGCGCAATCACGCCCAGCAGGAAGAAGAGGACGACAGGATCCAAGTCAGACTCCGGCAACTGGGTGGCAGGCGGACGATGGCGCTGACCATCGACCGGGGCTCAAGGTTCCGCGGGCGTCGTCGCGCGGGAAAGGCGATCGCGAACGGCAAGCCACTCGGCACTGGCCGGAACCGTCTCCACCAGGAGGCGCGAGCAGCCCGCGGCGTCCAGCTTTCGCAGATTGGCATAAAGATCGTGGGCGTAGTTGGCAGCATCGACCGGCGCGTGGACCCAGGTGCCGCGCCCCGCACTGTCCGGGTTCGGTCGGCGCGACAGAACGCCGAGCCGCGGTTCCGTGCCGCGCCATGCGACATCGATGTCGTCGGCATTCATGAGGACCGCCGGCGTTCGCGGGGCGTAGTGCGAAGCGAGGGACCCTGATACCCGGGGCGAAGCCGCATCCGGTAACCCTACCTTGCGACCGAGCACGGCTTCGAGCGCGCCAGCGGTGATCATTCCGGGACGCAGAAGCACCGGTTCGGTGCCGGACAGATCCACGATCGTCGATTCGATGCCGACTTCACTCGGCCCGCCTTCGAGGATCAGGTCGAGGCTGTCGCCGAACTCTGCTCGCACGTGCTCCGCCGTGGTCGGCGAAATGTGCCCGAAGCGGTTGGCCGACGGCCCGGCGACGCCGCGTCCGAACGCGCGCAGCAGCGCTTGAGCGACAGGGTGAGAGGGGATGCGGATGCCAACGGTATCCTGACCCCCGGTAACGATATCCGCCACGCCGGGCTGGCGGGGCAGAACCAGGGTCATCGGTCCGGGCCAGAATGCCGCAGAGAGCTTCCTCGCGGCGTCAGGGAAAGTGCGGGCCCATTGTCCGATTCCGGCGGTGTCCGCGAGGTGAACGATCACCGGATGGTCGGCGGGTCGTCCCTTCGCTTCGAAGATGCGCCGCACGGCCTCGGGATTGGTCGCGTCCGCGCCGAGGCCATAGACCGTCTCCGTGGGAAAAGCCACGAGCCCGCCGGCATTCAGTCGGGCCACAGCGGCCGCGATCGGGTCCATCGGTCGCAGCGTCAGCCGGTCAGCAGGCGCAATGCCTCGCGATACTTGGCACCCGTCTTCTCGGCGACATCCGGCGGCAGGGACGGCGCGGGCGGCTGCTTGTTCCAGGCCATGGATTCGAGCCAGTCGCGCACGAACTGCTTGTCGAAGGAAGGCGGGCTCATGCCGATTCGGTACTCCGACCGGGGCCAGAAGCGGGAGGAATCCGGCGTGAGCGCCTCATCGATGAGATAGAGCGTGCCTGCGGCATCAGTGCCGAACTCGAACTTGGTATCCGCGATGATGATGCCGCGCCCGCCGGCGTACTCCGCGGCTTCGCGATAGAGGCGGATCGCGGCGTCCCGTACCTTCGCGGCCATCGCGACGCCAAGCAGCCGCTCGGCTTCCGCGTAGGGAATGTTCTCGTCGTGCGTGCCCTTGGGCGCCTTGGTCGAGGGCGTGAACAGGGGTTCGGGCAACTGCTGCGCTTCCTGGAGGCCGGGGGGCAGTGCGATACCGCAGATGGCGCCGGTACTGCGGTAGTCCTTCCACCCCGAGCCCGCCACATAGCCGCGCACGATGGCTTCGATCGGCAGCGGCGCGAGCCTGCGCACGACGAACGCACGACCATGGACCTGATCGCGCTCGTCCGGGGCGACGAAGCTCTCGGGATCCGCGTCCAGCAAGTGGTTCGGAATCACGTGCTTCAGCCGCGCGAACCAGAAGTTCGACATCTCGGTCAGCACGGCGCCCTTGCCCGGAATCGGGGTCGGGAGAATCACGTCGAAGGCCGATAGGCGATCCGTCTGGATGATCAGCAGGCGGTCTGCGTCGATCTCGTAGATGTCACGCACCTTTCCCCGATGCAGGAACTTGAGGGAACGCAGATTCGTTTCGAGCACGGCAGCGGGAGAGGTGGCGGTCATCTTGGGGAGCAATCCGGAAAGCGGTCAGGACGCAGGACGCGGCGTCGGGGAAAGAGCGGACTTGATGGCGATGGCGGTCGCGAGAGCTTCCTCGACGGAATCGGCCAGCACCGTGAAGTGGCCCATCTTGCGGCCAGGCCGGGCCTCGCGCTTGCCGTAGAGATGCAGCTTGGCTCTGGGATGGCGCAGCACCTGACTCCAGTCGGGTTCGCCGTCACGCCAGAGATCGCCGAGCAGATTCACCATGACCACAGGGCAATGCAGGGCAGTGTCGCCCAGCGGCTGGCGGCACATGATGCGCGCCTGCTGCTCGAACTGGGAACTGAAACAGGCATCGATGCTGTAGTGGCCGCTGTTGTGCGGACGGGGGGCGATCTCGTTGGCAAGCAGCCGTCCGCCGTCCACGACGAAGAACTCCACGCAGAGCACACCCCGGTAGTCGAGAGCCTCGGCGACGCGCACGGCTTTCGCACGGGCTTCCTGCGCGAGCGCTGCCGAAATGCGCGCGGGCACGATGCTGACGTCGAGAATGCCGTTGGCGTGCTGATTCTCCGCGACGGGGAACGTGGTCGTCGCGCCGTCGAACCCGCGGGCGACGACGACGGACACTTCGAGATCGAGCTTCAGCCTCTTTTCGAGGACGCAGGGCTTGGACCCCATGTCCCGGAAGGCCTGAAGCACGCCTTCGCGTGAGGTGACCGACACCTGACCCTTCCCGTCATAGCCCAGACGCGCGATCTTGAGGATGCCGGGGAGCAGCGACTCGTCGATGCGCGCGATCTCGGATTCGTGCTCGATCACCGCGAAGGGTGCCGTCCCGAGGCCAGCCTCGACCAGGAAGCGTTTCTCGCGGATGCGGTCCTGCGCCACGGCGACGCCCTGATGTCCGGGGCTCACCGTGCAGTGATCCGCAAGACGGCGCAGCGCATCGGCCGGGACATTCTCGAACTCGGTGGTCACGGCGGAGCAGCGCCGGGCGAGTTCGCCGAGGGCGCCCTCGTCCAGATAGTCCGCCTGGAGATGGTCGTCCGCCACGGAACCGGCCGGGCTCTCGCCGCCGGGATCCACGACGACGACGCGGTAGCCCATGCTCTGAGCCGCCATCGAGAACATGCGGCCGAGTTGTCCGCCGCCGAGCAGGCCCAGCCAGGCGCCAGGTGCTACGGGTGTCATGCGGGGCCGGGCTCCGGCAGTCGGATGGCCTTCACCGTATCCGTCTGGCGGGCACGATAGTCGTCGAGCTTGCGCGCAAGCGCCGGGTCCTTGACCGCCAGCATCGCCACGGCGAACAGCGCCGCGTTGGCAGCACCCGCTTCACCGATAGCGAACGTCGCTACCGGAATACCCTTTGGCATCTGGACGATGGACAGCAGGGAATCGAGGCCCTGCAGCGCCCGGCTCTGCACCGGCACACCGAGAATCGGAATGCGCGTCTTCGCGGCGAGCATGCCGGGCAGATGCGCGGCGCCGCCGGCGCCCGCGATGATGCATTCGAGCTGTCGATCGGCCGCCTGCTCCGCGTACTCGAAGAGGACATCCGGCGTGCGGTGCGCGGAAACGACTCGGGACTCATGGGGGACGCCGAATTCCGTGAGGATCCGGGAGGCGTGCTGCATCGTTTCCCAGTCGCTCTGGGATCCCATCACGATGCCGATGCGAGGGGCGGATGTCATGAACGATCAGGCCATCCTGTGCTCGCCGACCCGCACGATCTTCATCGTGTTGGTCCCGCCCGACTTGCCGAGGGGTTCGCCGATGGTCAGTACGATGAGATCCCCGTCCGTTACGACGCCGTGCGCCTTGAGGCTGTCCTCCGCTTCGCGCAGCAGGGCATCGCGGTCGGTAGTGAAATGCTGAATCATGAGCGGGTAGACATCGCGGAACAGGGAAAGACGATAGCGCGTGCTGATCTCGGGTGTCAGAGCGTAGATCGGTACACCGCAGTTGACGCGCGACATCCACAGAGCAGTGGAGCCCGACTGCGTGAGCGCGGCGATGCACTTCACCTTGAGGTGGAATGCCGTGAACAGCGCGCCCATCGCGATGGACTGGTCCACACGCGTGAACACGCGATTCAGGAATTCGCGATCGAGCGCGAGATCGGTGGACTTCTCGGCTTCCAGGCAGACGCGAGCCATGGCCTCGACCGTCTGCACCGGATACTTTCCGGCGGCCGTCTCGGCAGAGAGCATCACGGCGTCGGTGCCGTCGAGAACGGCGTTGGCGACATCGGAGACTTCCGCCCGGGTCGGAACGGGGCTGTTGATCATCGACTCCATCATCTGGGTCGCCGTGATCGTCAGCTTGTTCTTCTCTCGGGCGAGCCGGATCATCTTCTTCTGCAGCGCGGGCACAGCCGCATCGCCGACTTCGACGGCGAGATCCCCGCGGGCCACCATGATGCCGTCCGACGCATCGAGAATGTCGGTGAGCGCATGGATGGCCTCGGCGCGTTCCACCTTGGCGATCAGCAGGGACTTGCCGCCGGCTGCGCGCATCAGTTCGCGGGCCATGTACATGTCGGCGCCGCTCTTGGGAAAGGACACCGCCAGGAAATCCGCCTTCATGACAGCGGCGGTGCGGATGTCCTCCATGTCCTTGCCCGTCAGCGCCGGCGCCGTGAGGCCGCCGCCCTGACGATTGATGCCCTTGTTGTTCGACAGCTCGCCGCCGTGGCGGACGGTCGTGACGATCTCCGAGCCGCGGACCTGCACCACATCGAGCACGATGCGGCCATCGTCGAGCAGCAGCACATCATCGCTGCGGACATCGCTCGGGAGTTCCTTGTAGTCGAGGCCGACTCTTTCCTGGTTGCCCAGGGTGCATTCGGCATCGAGGATGAAGCGATCCCCGTTCGCGAGCTGAATGCGGTTGCCTTCGAACTTGCCGATGCGGATCTTCGGTCCCTGCAGGTCGCACATGATGCCGACCGTGGTGCCGAGTTCCCGCGCGATCTCGCGCACCATCTCGGCTCGGGCAAGGTGATCGGCTGCGCTGCCGTGGGAGAAGTTCATGCGCACGACATCCACACCCGCCCCCAGCACCCGCTTCAGGACATCTCTTTCGGAACTGGCGGGTCCTAGTGTGGCGACGATCTTCGTCGAACGTTGCATGCGTGGGCTTAGCCGGCGGACCGGGCCTCCAGGATTTCGATGGCGGGGAGCGTCTTGCCCTCGAGGAATTCGAGGAACGCGCCACCCGCCGTGGAGATGTAGGACAGTTTTTCGGTGATGCCGTATTTCGCGATCGCTGCGATGGTATCGCCTCCCCCTGCGAGCGTGAAAGCTCGGGATTGCGCGATCGCCTCGGCGATGGCCTTGGTGCCGTTGCCGAACTGGTCGAACTCGAAGACGCCGACCGGACCGTTCCAGACGATGGTGCCGGCCTTGGACAGGGCATCGACCAGCGCTGCTGCGCTCTTCGGGCCGATGTCCAGGATCATGTCGTCCGCCGCCACGTCGGCCACTGCCTTGGTCGTGGCCTTGGCTGTTGCTGCGAACTCGGTGGCGACGACAACGTCGGTCGGAATCGGCACCGATGCGCCGCGCGCCGCCGCCTTGTCCATGATCCGGCGGGCTTCGTCGATGAGGTCCCGTTCCACGAGCGACTTGCCGATAGGCAGACCGGCTGCAGCCATGAAGGTGTTGGCGATGCCGCCGCCGACCACGAGCTGGTCCACCTTCTCCGCCAGGGACGACAGGATCGTGAGCTTGGTGGAGACCTT